>CAYFLP010000269.1:0-2776 GCA_964344045.1 uncultured Bifidobacteriaceae bacterium | reverse complement strand
ACCTCGCAGAAGTAGCCGGCGATGATCTCGTCGACCGGCAGGAGCGAGGCGGGCTGGTCCCAGGGCGAGTCCTGCAGCACGAGCTCGGCATCGCCGACCCACGGCTGGCCGAGGTCGAGGTCGACGCCGCCCATGGTCACGAGCTGATCGAGGGTCATGCCTGCGCCGGGGACGATCGAGGGCATGAGGCGGTGGTGCAGCATCTTGTGCCCGTTGACGAAGCCATTGGACTGCGCCGGTTCCCGCAAGGTGACCTTGGCGCTGGCGAGGCGATGGTCATAGGCCGCGAGCGAGGCGCCGAACGTGCCGCCCTCGGCGATGCGCGCCGTTGCCTTGCCGCGTGCGTAGGGGCGGGTGACGTAGGCGCTGCCGAGCTTCTTCGGGTATCCCTGGAACCAGCCGCGGCCGATCGCGAAGTCGGTGGTCACCCAGATCAGGACGCAACGGCTGTAGGTGACGCCCTGGTAGGCGCAGCGCACGACGACGAAGGCCTCCAGGTACTGCGAACGTGAGGGATCGAGGAGCTCCTCGCCACCTGCGCTGCAGGACTGCCAGTCGGCCCAGATGAACGCCACGGCGCCCGGATCCTCGGGTGCAAGGTCCAGCTCAGCCGGCAGGATCGCGCGCACGTTCGCAGGATCCGTGCGGTACTCGACAGTCAGGAGCGTGCCGGAGTAGTGCCAGGGCATCTCCGGAACAAGGGCTGACGATCCCGATTCGGTGAGGGGTGGAAGAAATCCTCGGAATTCGCTCATGAAGCGGGACCATACCCTCTATCGTTCGGACGCGAACGAATATCCATGAGGTTTTGCCTTGGTCTCAACCTGATTGCCATTCCCGAACACGCAGCGGAAATGCTTGACGGCTGATACCTGATACGCGACATTGTGGCTCGTTCGGCACCAAACCGTCATGACCCCTGGGCGCTGAGCTGGTCAGCGTCGACCACATCGTGGAGGCCGCATGTCCCAACGGGAGAATCTTCCCCATTCCGATCAGGTGCTGGGCGCACCGGATCCGGAGACCCCCGACACAACGCTGAAGAGGGGCACGCTCGGCCTCCTCGGCATCGTGTTCTTCGTCGTAGCCGCAGCAGCACCGCTGGCAGGCATGACGGGCGCATTCCCCGTGGCTGTCGCGCTCGGCGACGGTGCAGGCGCTGCGGGCATGTACGTAGCCGTCGGCATCATCCTGCTGATCTTCAGCGTCGGCTACGCCACGATGAGCCAGTACGTCACCAACACAGGCGCGTTCTTCGCCTACGTTGGCCGCGGACTGGGCATCTCCCCGGGCGTGGGCTCGGCCTTCGTCTCCGTCGCGGCCTACCTGCTCGTGCAGTGGTCCGTCATCGGCTTCATCGGCTTCCAGCTGCGGCTGCAGTTCATGAGCAAGTTCAACATCGACGCGCCATGGTGGCTGTATGCCCTGATCATCGTTGCGATCGTCTACGTGCTCTCGGCCCTGTCGGTCGACATCGGTGCCAAGTTCCTCGGCGTGCTCCTCACCCTGGAGGTCCTGGCGCTCATCGTCGTCGGCGCTGCCGCGATCGTCAACGGTGGCCCGGAGGGCCCGAACTTCTCGGCGTCGTTCAGCCCCAGCTCAGTCCTGGCGGGCGGTCTGACCGGCGGCGCGGGCATCGCCTTCGCCTTCGCCCTCGCCTCCTTCATCGGCTTCGAGGCAACGGCGATCTACGGCGAGGAGTCCAAGGATCCGAAGAAGACGGTCCCGAGGGCTACCTACATCTCGGTCATCCTCATCACCGTGCTGTTCGCCTTCGTCGGCTTCGGCATGGTCACCGGCCTGGGCTCCACGGACATCGCGAACAAGGTGTTCGAGGTCACCGCTGTCGACGGCGTTCCGTTGGCTGATCCCTCAGCGATGCTGTTCGGCCTGACCACCCAGTTCGTCGGATCGTGGCTGACCGAGCTCTTCGGCTGGATCGTCCTCACCTCGCTCTTCGCAGCGACGCTGGCCTTCCAGAACAGCGCCTCGCGCTACCTGTTCTCGATGGGCCGTGCAGGCGTGCTGCCGAAGAAGCTCGACCACACCAACAAGTTCCAGTCGCCGTTCACGGCGACCACGGTCGTGGCCGTCCTGGGCTTCCTGCTCGTGATCGTCGCCATCATCTTCAACTGGGACCCGATCCTCAACGTCTTCTACTGGTTCTCGACGCTGTCGGTCATCTCGATCGTCCTCACCGAGATCCTCGTCAGTATCGCCGTCATCGTGTACTTCCGGCGGACGAAGGAAGACACCCGCATCTGGCACACCATGATCGCGCCGATCCTGGCGATCGTGGGCTTGACCATTGGCGAGTACATGCTGATCAGTCGCTACAACCTGCTCGCAGGCGTGGCGCAGGATCCGGCGGTGTGCCCAGGCGACGCGGGCTCCGGCTGTGGTCCGTTCGAGATGAGCGGCACCGGCTGGTTCCTGATCGCCATTCCGTTCGCGATGCTGATCATCGGCTTCATCGTGGGCAAGGCCCGCACGAGCAAGGAGAACTACGACGCGGTGCACAACTTCGTGTCGTAACCGCACGTATGACGAGGGGCCGGGCGCACAGCGCCCGGCCCCTCGTCATGCCTGCCCATGGGTGGAAAGCGGCCAGCTGGCTGGTCGCTGCCCTCCCCGGGGGCACTTAGGGCACGCGCATTTCGGCCTCATGCATCCCGGCCTCATGCATCCCGGCCTCACGGTTCTCGGCCTCGCGCATCTCGGCCTCGCACATTGCCAGCTCTGCGGCATTGCCGCCCGCCTGTAGGTGATGACGGGC
>CAYFLP010000268.1:0-2776 GCA_964344045.1 uncultured Bifidobacteriaceae bacterium | reverse complement strand
CTGACACCGTTGCCATCGCCCTCCCGGCTATGGCAACGATCACATCTGACCGCTTTCGGGTGCTCCACCCCTTCCCGTCATCGCCAATCGCTGATAAACAGGCACACCCATCGACGAGAGGCCTGACGTGGAACGCATTCGCGACGCGATCACCAGCTCCGCCGATGCCAGCGAGTTCGCCGGCATCGAGATCCCCGAGTCCTACCGGGCGGTGACGATCCACAAGGACGAGCAGGACATGTTCGCGGGCGTGGCCTCGCGGGACAAGGACCCACGCCAGTCCCTGCACGTCGACGAGGTCCCCGTGCCCGAGCTCGCCGCCGGCGAGGCGCTCATCGCCGTGATGGCCTCGAGCATCAACTACAACACTGTGTGGTCGAGCATCTTCGAGCCAGTGTCGACCTTCGGCTTCCTCGAGCGCTACGGGCGCACCCATGACGATGCCAAGCGCCATGACCTGCCGTACCACGTGATCGGCTCGGATGCAGCAGGCGTTGTCCTGCGCGTCGGCCCTGGCGTCAACGCCTGGAAGCCCGGCGACCAGGTGGTCGCGCACTGCCTGTCCGTCGAGCTCGAATCCCCCATGGGCCACAACGACACGATGCTCGACCCCGAGCAGCGCATCTGGGGGTTCGAGACCAACTTCGGCGGCCTTGCGGAGCTGGCGATCGTCAAGAGCAACCAGCTGCTGCCCAAGCCCGCGCACCTGACGTGGGAGGAGGCCGCGTCGCCTGGGCTCGTGAACTCGACGGCCTACCGGCAGCTGGTCTCCCGCAATGGAGCAGGGATGAAGCAGGGCGACACAGTGCTGATCTGGGGCGCGTCCGGCGGCCTGGGCTCCTATGCCACCCAATACGCCCTCAACGGCGGCGCGGTGCCGATCTGCGTCGTGTCCAGCCCGGAGAAGGCCGACCTGTGCCGGGCCATGGGCGCCGAGCTGGTCATCGACCGCAGTGCGGAGGGCTTCAAGTTCTGGAAGGACGAGCACACCCAGGACCCCAAGGAATGGCAGCGCCTGGGCAAGCGCATCCGCGAGCTCACTGGCGGCGACGACGTCGACATCGTCTTCGAGCACCCCGGCCGGGAGACGTTCGGCGCATCGGTCTACGTCACCCGCAAGGGCGGCACCATCGTCACGTGCGCTTCGACCAGCGGCTTCATGCACGAGTACGACAACCGCTACCTGTGGATGAACCTCAAGCGCATCGTCGGCTCGCACTTCGCCAACTACCGCGAGGCCTATGAGGCGAACCGCCTCATCTCCAAGGGGATGATCCATCCGACGCTGTCGAAGACGTTCTCGCTCGACAATGCCGGCCAGGCTGCCTACGAGGTGCACCGCAATGCCCACCAGGGCAAGGTTGGCGTCCTCGCCCTGTCGCCCGAGCCGGGCCTGGGCGTGACGGACCCCGAGCTGCGCGCACGCCACATCGACAAGATCAATCGCTTCCGCGGCGCGTAGGTTTCGCCTCCGCGCCCACGTACCATGGCCAGGTGACGGACCGGGCTGCCTCGACGCACGCGCAAGCGATGCCGTGGCACCTCGACAAGGGCCGTGCGCGCGGCGAGATGGGCTACCTTCCCGGGCTTGACGGCATCCGTGCCCTGGCCGTGCTGGGCGTCCTGCTGTACCACGCGGACCTGACCTGGCTCAGCGGCGGCTTCCTGGGCGTTGACGTCTTCTTCGTGCTGTCTGGCTTCCTCATCACATCGCTGATCCTGGAGGAGTACGACAGGTCCGGGCGCGTGAGCTTCGCGAAGTTCTACCTCGGGCGCGCCCGGCGCCTGCTGCCGGCACTCGTGCTCATGCTGGGAGCGGTGGCAATCGCCATCGCCATCGTCTTCCGCGACTCCGCGGCCACCTTCCGCGCAGACGTGATCGCGTCGCTGTTCTACGTGAACAACTGGTGGTATGTCATCGCCGACCAGTCGTACTTCGAGGCAATCGGCCGGCCACCTGTACTGCAGCACCTGTGGTCGCTCGCAGTGGAGGAGCAGTTCTACCTGATCTGGCCGGCCATTGCCTTTCTCGTCGTCAAGCGGTCCGGCCGTGCGGGCGTGCGCTGGCTGGCGATCGCGCTCGCAGTCCTGTCCACCGCCTGGATGCTGGTCCTGTCCGTGAGGAACGGGTACCCGGATGCAGCAGATCCCAGCCGGGCCTACTTCGGCACCGATTCGCACGCCATGGGCCTCCTCATCGGTGCGGCATTGGCGACGGCATGGCGCCCGGGTCGCCTGTCTGCGACGGTCACGTCCGGCGCGCGCTGGCTCATCACGGCAGTCGGCATCGGCGCGCTCCTGACGGTCATCTGGTTCTTCGCCTTCGTGGGCGAGTACACGCCCTGGCTGTACCGCGGCGGTTTCTTGGCCCTCGCGCTCGTGGTCGCGCTCCTCATCGCGATGGCGACCCACCCCGCAGCACCGTTGGGACGATGGATGGGCACGCAGCCCTGGCGCTATCTCGGCCAGCGCTCCTACGGCCTGTACCTGTGGCACTGGCCGATCTTCATGTTCACCCGCCCAGGCCTCGACATCCCGTTCGATGGCCCGCTGCTGCTCGCCTTCCGGCTGGGCCTGACCGTAGGCATCGCCGAGCTCAGCTACCGGTTCGTCGAGATGCCGATCCGACGCGGTGCCATCGATCGCTGGCTGCACGCATGGCGGTCATCCACCGGGGGCGCGCATGCGGCACTCACTCGCAAGGCCTGGCTCGCGGGCGGCGGCACCGTTGCAGCAGTAGCCGTCGTCGGGGTGCTCCTCGCAACGGCACCGGCAC
>CAYFLP010000267.1:0-2789 GCA_964344045.1 uncultured Bifidobacteriaceae bacterium | reverse complement strand
GTACGACTGGTCAGCGCCCTCCGACGGAACCAAGAGCAACGGATTCCAGGCCTGGTCAGCGCCCTCGCACGGGATGCCGTAGCCGATGTAGGACTGGGTCGCACCGGCAACACCGGTCGAGCGGGCAACGGTGCCGCGGGCGACCGGAGCCGAGATAACGGGGGGATTCACCATGAGAACTCCTTAGATTGGGTCAGTGGTGCCTGTGAGGAACCGCTGAGAGGATGATCAGCCCTAGGACGCCTGCGCCGCCACCAACAGTTTCAGGGGTCCCCCTAGAAGTTCGACGATTCCGCGGGTCAGGCGCAGGGGGAATCCCTAAGCGAATGGCTGGGCTGCGGAAAAACCCGGGGTTTCCCTGGCTAGTCGTAGATCGATGCACGGGCAGCGGCATATGCGGCGCGCACATGTGACTGGACGTTCGCGTCGAATCGCTGCTGCGTCCTGGCTGCAGCAGCAGACCACTCGGGCGCCGCAGAATGCCCCGACAGGACCCAGGCCGCCTGGCGGGCGGCGCCATCGGCCACGTACTCCCCTGCAGGAGGCACGACCACCGGCACTCCGAACAGCGTCGCAGCTATCGGGCCCACAGCCGGATTGGCTGCGGCACCGCCCACGAGAAGTACGCGCACTGGCTCGACTCCCACGGCCACGAGCGCATCGACGGCATCCGCGAGCCCGCACAGCATGCCCTCCACCGCGGCCCGCGCGAGATTGGCCGGGGTCAGGTTCGTGCGGGTGATGCCATGGAGGGAGCCCGTCGCCGTAGGCAGGTTGGGGGTGCGCTCCCCGTCGAGATAGGGGAGCAGGACGAGGCCTTCGGCGCCGGCTGGGGCTGAGAGGGCGAGGGCAGCGAGCTCGGCATTGTCGACCCCCAGCATGCTCGCGGTAGCCACGAGCACGCGCGCCGCATTGAGCGTGCAGACGAGGGGCAAGAACTCGCCGGTCGCATCCGCGAAGCCGGCGACCTGGCCCGACGCGTCACGGGCCGGAGTGCGAGACACCGCGAATGCCGTGCCCGAGGTGCCCAGCGACACCACGATGTCGCCGGGCTGCATTCCCAGGCCCAGCGCAGCGCCCATGTTGTCGCCTGTGCCAGGGCCTAGGACGATGCCCGATGCGGTCTCGCCGATGGCCTCGCCAGGTGCGGCCACTCGCGGCAGCTGCGCATCGTGGCCGAGTGCGAGCGCGAGCAGGTCACGGCGATACTCCCCCGTGATGGGCGACCAGTAGGCGGTTCCGGAGGCCTCGCCCCGATCGGTGACGGCCTGCGACGGCCGACCTGCCAGGTTCCACGTCACGTAGTCATGCGGAAGCATCACCGCAGCAGTCCTCGCCGCGTTCGCGGGCTCGACCCGCGCCATCCAGCGCAGCTTCGGCGCCGTGAAGGCAGCCACCGGCACGCTTCCAACGGCATCTGCCCAGGCCTGCGGGCCGCCGAGGTCCGCGACCAGGTCGTCGGCATCGGGCGCGGATCGGGTGTCATTCCACAGCAGGGCCGGGCGCACAACCTCCCCTGCCTCGTCCAGTGCCACCATCCCGTGCTGCTGCCCGGCCACGGCCAGCGCCTGCACCCCGTCGAGGATGCCGTCAAGGGCTCCGTCGAGGGCGTCGAGCCAATAGCGGGGCTCGACCTCCGTGCCGTCCGGATGGGTGCCCCGTGCCTCGCGCACGAGGGCGCCGGTCACGCTGTCGCGCACGACGACCTTCACCGACTGGGTGGACGAATCGACTCCCGCGACCAGTGCCATGCGCACACCGTGCCACACATCACGCTGCCTGACGTTCCTATGGGCGGGAACGGCGCCCGTCTGGGATGAGCATCCCGCGGTCACTGCGTCAGACTGCAGGCATGTCTGAGCTGCCCTTCTTCGGTCACATCATCAACGGCGAGGAAGTTCCCTCGCTCGACGGCGCCACCATGGCCGACATCGATCCCTACACCCGCGAGCCCTGGGCGACCATCGCATGCGGCGGCAAGGCCGATGCCGATCGCGCGGTCGCCGCGGCCCGCGAGGCCTTCGAGAACGGCCCCTGGCCACGCATGGGCTTCGAGAAGCGCCAGGCGATCCTGCACAAGCTTGCCGATCTCATGGAGGAGCACGCCGACGAGCTCGCCATGGCCGACACGCTCGACATGGGCAAGCCGATCACGCAGGCGCACCACGATGTCGCGCGCAGCGCGTGGAACGTCCGCTTCTTCGCCGATCACGCGCGGATGTCGACCGCCGAGGCCTACCCCATGGACTCCGGCCACCACGCCTACTCGGTCTTCGATCCGGCCGGCGTCGTCGTCGCGATCTCGCCCTGGAACTTCCCGCTGATGCTCGGCACCTGGAAGGTCGCGCCGGCACTGGCCTGGGGCAACACCGTGGTGATGAAGCCGGCCGAGGACACCCCCACGTCGGCCACGATCTGGGCTCGCCTGGCACTCGAGGCGGGCATGCCCCCGGGCGTCCTCAACGTCGTGCACGGCTACGGGCCCAACTCGGCCGGCTCGGCGCTCACCGAGAACATCGACGTCGACCGCATCACCTTCACCGGTGAATCGACGACCGGCAAGATCATCGCGGGCGTCGCCTCGAAGAACCTGGTGCCGGTGAGCCTGGAGCTCGGCGGCAAGGGCGCCAACATCATCTTCAACGACGCCGACATCGACAACGCCGTGCACTGGGCGGTCGAGGCGATCTTCCGCAATGCCGGCCAGGTCTGCCTCGCCGGCAGCCGCCTGTACGTGCAGAGCGGCATCTACGACGAGTTCATCAAGCGCTACAAGGCGGCCGCCGAGG
>CAYFLP010000266.1:0-2830 GCA_964344045.1 uncultured Bifidobacteriaceae bacterium | reverse complement strand
CCCATGAGGATCGCGATCACGGGGGCTTCCGGCCTTATCGGCTCGGCACTCGTGCCCCACCTGCGCAGTGCCGGCCACGACGTCGTCCGGCTGGTCCGGCACCCGGCCACGGCTCCCGACGAGATCACCTGGGCACCGGCCACCGGGTACGTCGACCTCGACCGCCTGCAAGGCACCGAGGGCGTCGTGCACCTGGCCGGGGCGGGCGTCGGCGATCATCGCTGGACCGACGACTACAAGCGCGAGATCCTCAGCAGCCGCGTCGACAGCACCCACACGATCGTGCAGGCGATCCGCTCGCTCGACACTCCCCCGCGCGTGCTCGTGTCGGCATCGGCGATCGGCTACTACGGCGACACCGGGTCGCATGCGGTCGACGAGACCGCACCCCCCGGAACCGGCTTCCTTGCCGATGTCGTGCGCGCGTGGGAGGCCGCTGCCGACCCGGCCCGAGAGTCGGGCATCCGCGTGGTGCACCCGCGCACCGGCCTCGTCGTGGCCAAGTCCGGAGGCGCGTGGGCGCGCATGTTCCCGCTGTTCAAGGCAGGGCTGGGCGGCAAGCTGGGCTCGGGCCGCCAGTACTGGTCATGGATCTCGCTGCGGGACGAAGTCTGCGCACTGCAGTTCCTCCTCGAGCAAGAGCACCTGCACGGCGCCGTGAACCTCACCGCTCCGAACCCGTCGACGAATGCCGAGGTGACCGCTGCCATGGGCCGAGTGCTCGGGCGGCCGACGATCCTGCCGGCCCCTGCCTTTGCCCTGAAGGTCGCGCTCGGCGAGTTCTCGACCGAAGTCCTCGGCAGCGCACGCGTGCTGCCGGCAGTGCTCGACCACGCGCAGTTCCGCTTCCAGGATCCGTCGATCGACGACGCGATCCGCACCGCACTGGCGAGCTGACGCATGGCGCAGGCATGCGACGTCGCCATCGTCGGCGCGGGTCTAGCAGGCCTCGCCGCTGCCCGCGAGCTGTCGATCCACGGCCTGGACGTCACCATCGTCGAGGCCTCGGACGCCGTCGGCGGACGCGTGCGCACCGACGTGGTCGACGGAGTGCGCATGGACCATGGCTTCCAGCTCTTCAACCCCGCCTACCCCGAGGCCGCGCGGGTCCTCGACCTCGCCGCGCTGGACCTTCGGCCCTTTGCGCCTGGGCTGATCTCCATGACCGATTCCGGGCCTGCCCGCCTGGGCGACCCCCGGCGCCTGCCCGCCTGGTCGGCCGATGCCCTCTCCGGCCGCAGTGGCTCCCTCGCCTCGAAGCTGCGCTTCGCGCGATACGCGTCATCGACGTCTCGCGCGCGCGTGGGCGCCTTGCTCGACAGGCCCGACATGCCGAGCGAGGTCGCACTGCGAGGCACCGGGATCGACGACCGGCTCCTCGAGGGGGTCCTGCGCCCGTTCCTCGCCGGCGTGTTCCTGGAGGACCAGCTCGCGACCTCACGGCACTTCCTCGACCTGGTGCTGCGCAGCTTCGTGCGCGGCACGCCGAGCGTGCCCGCCCAGGGCATGCAGCGCATTCCCGAGCAACTGGCATCGAGCCTCCCGGCCGGCACCATCCAGCTGGGCACCTCGGCGCAGGCGGTCACGCCGACGAGCGTGGTCACCGATGCCGGCCGCATCGATGCCTCCGCCGTCATCGTCGCCGCCGACCCTCGCACTGCCGCAAGCCTCGTGCCGGGCCTCGACATCCCCCGGGGCAACTCCTGCACGACCTGGTACTTCCTTGCAGAGATCGACCCGGCATCGCTGACGGGCGGAACCCCCGTCCTCGTCGTCGACGGCCAGCGGCGCGGGCCGGTGCTGAGCACCGTGGTGCTGACGCACGCTGCGCCCGAGTATGCGAGCGGCGGTCGCGTGCTCATCTCGGCCACCGCCCTCGGCGACTGCGGAGCGACGCACGACCAGGTGCGCCTGCACCTGTCGACCCTGTATGCGGCCAGTGCCGCAGGGTGGCAGTGCGTGGGCGAGTACCGCATTCCCTATGCGCTGCCAGCCGCCCTTCCCCCGTTCGCCGCAACCAAGCCCGTCGAGCTCGCCGACGGCCTGTTCATCGCCGGCGACCACCGCGATACGCCATCGATCCAGGGCGCCATGGTCAGCGGCCGTCGCACTGCGTCAGCAGTGCTGCGCATGCGGGGGCGCCATGGCTGACCTGGTCATCGAGCGTCTCGGATTCGGGGACGAGGCACTGGACTACCTGCCCACCTGGGAGCTGCAGAGGCAGATCCATGCGGAGGTGGTCGCCGGCACGCGACCAGACACGCTGCTGCTTCTCGAGCACGTGCCCGTCTACACCGCGGGCCGTCGCACCGAGCCCTTCGAGCGCCCATTCGACGGTACCGAGGTCATCGATGTCGATCGCGGAGGCAAGATCACCTGGCATGGGCCCGGGCAGGTCGTCGGCTATCCCATCGTCCGACTGCCGGCCGCCCTCGATGTCGTGCCGCACGTCAGGCGCATCGAGCAGATGATCATGCAGGTCTGCGCGGACCTGGGAGTGGCCACGTCGCAGGTCACCGGACGCAGCGGGGTGTGGCTCGACGCCGACGCCCGGGGCATCGAGCGCAAGATCTGCGCGATCGGCGTGCGCGTTGCTCAAGGTGTCACGATGCACGGCTTCGCACTCAACTGCGACAACGACCTCGCATGGTTCGATCGCATCGTGCCGTGCGGCATCACCGACGCGTCGGTCACCACCTTGAGCAAGGAGCTCGATCGCGATGTCTCCGTACAGGAGGCACTGCCGCTCATCGAGCGCCACGCTGGGATGATTGCCCCGTGGTAGACCCTGATGGCCGCAAGTTGCTGCGTGTCGAGGCGCGTAATGCGC
>CAYFLP010000265.1:0-2852 GCA_964344045.1 uncultured Bifidobacteriaceae bacterium | reverse complement strand
TCCGCCGTGAGCCGGTGCTGCGCCCACCCCGACACGGGCTCGGCCGACAGCGAGGCCTCGTGGAGCACGGCAGTGGCACTTCCCGCGAGAGCCGCGAACGCACAGATCGGGACCACCACGGCCAGGCCGCGACGGCTGCCGATCGCGGCCGCGATGGCAACGCACGCGAGGGCTAGCGGAAGCCGCCAGGAGTGACCGGAGGACCAGCCGGGCAGCTGGCTGGCCAGCTGCCCGGCCAGCGAGGCCAGCCAGCATGCGAGGGCGGGCAGCAGGAGTCGGAGGTCTCGCGTCACACGCGCACGAGCGGGCGCAGGCGGGCCAGGACGGCATCGCCGATGCCGCTCACCTCGGAGAGCTCGTCGACCGAGGTGAACTGGCCGTTGTCCGTGCGCCACTGCACGATGCGAGCGGCGAGCACGGGGCCGATGCCCGGCAGCGCGTCGAGCTGGTCGGCCGTCGCGGTGTTCAGCGCGACCGGCGCGGAAGGCGCTGCACTGGGCTGCAGGGCATTTCCTGCCGCGGCCAGCGCCGCTCCCGCGCCTGCGCCGCCCCCGACGACGATCTGCTCCCCGTCGACGACGAGCCGGGCCAGGTTCACGGAGTCGGCGGCCCGCGGACGGGTTACTCCCCCGGCCGCATCAATGGCATCGACGACCCGCGAGCCTTCGGGCACCCGCACCAATCCGGGAGCGTGCACCTGGCCGATGACATGGACCACGATCATGGCGGGTGCGGGTGCGGGTGCGGGTGCGGTTTCGGGTGCGAGCAGAACTGCAGCGGCAGGTGTCGGCGACGGGACCGGTCCGTCGATTGCGGCGCTCGACGGGCCGATCGGCAGCCCGCTCGCGATGACGGTGGGCATCGGCGATGGCGACGGGCCCAGCTCATGCGGTCGCCCGCTCCACCACCACCAGGCTGCGACGGCCGTGAGCCCCACGAGCAGGACCGCCAGGGCACGGCGCTGGCGGCCGTTCCAGGGCCCGCTCATGCGACGGGGGGCTTGCGCAGCAGCGAGGTCGTCGAGAACTGCGCGCCAGGGATCGGATCCGGCCGGCGGCGCACCTTGCTGCAGGCCCGATCGCGAAGGCTGCCCCATGCGGCCCAGGCGCTCCTCGGCTGCTTCGGGCCCGCGTGCGTTGTCCATGCCCGGACGCTAAGGAGCCAGCGCTTCCCCCGGCCTGCCCCCGTCGTGGCGTTGTGGACGCGCTGGCACTGGCGGCACGGCCTGTGGAAGGCGGGCTCAGTCCGATAGTTCCTTCCAGGCACCCACGACATTGCGGCGGTGGCGCAGCAGCACGAGTGCGGAGAGCAGCACGCAGAACACTGCATCCTGCGCGTCGAGCAGTCCCAGGACCCAGCCGGCCAGCCCCGCCACCCCGAGCACGGCGGCACCGAGCACAGCGCCCAGGCCCACGCGCCGCCAGATGGCCACGCCCACGGCGAACCCCACGAGCACGGGCACGGCCATCCAGGGCAGCACGCCAAGAAGTGCGCCCAGGGTCGTGGCGACGCCCTTGCCGCCGCGGCCGTGCAAGTACGGCGAGGTGATGTGGCCCACGACCGCGGCCAGGCCCGCTACCTCGCCGGCGGTCTGGCCAAAGAGGTAGGCGAAGGCCACTGCCGGAACGAAGCCCTTGAGGATGTCGAGGAAGCCCACGAGCACTGCCCACCGCGGGCCCATGGCACGACCCACGTTGGTGGCACCGGGATTGCCCGACCCGACACTGCGCAGGTCGATGCCGCGCACCCTCGCGATGATCGCGGCCGGGTTCACGGCTCCGATCGCGTACCCGGCGAAGATCGCTGCGGCGAACACCAGCCCCGACGCGAGAGTCTGCGTCATGACCGGCCTCCCGCTGCCGGGGACACGACCACCGCGACCATGCCCGGTCCGACATGCGCGCCCACCACGCCACCGACCTCGCACTCGACCAGCGGGCAGTCAGGCAGCTGGGTGCGCAGGTCATCGGCCAGTGCCGACGCCCGCTCCGGCGCGGCCAGGTGCTGCACGGCGATGTCGACGGGCGTGCCCGCATCGAGCGACGCACGAGCGTCGGCAGCAGCCAGCTGTGCAAGCCGGGCCAGTGCCTTGCCCGCCGTGCGCACCTGATCGAGCTGCACCACGCGACCCTCGAGCACGTGCAGGATCGGCTTGACCTGGAGTGCCTGCGCGACGGCGGCCTTGGCCGTGCCCACCCGGCCTCCGCGTCGCAGGTATTCGAGGGTGTCGACGTAGAAGTAGGTCGACGACGCTGACGCGCGAGCGGAAATGGCATCGACGACCGTCTCCAGGTCGGCACCGCCGGTCGCCGCCCGCGCACCCTCGATCGCCGCGAATCCCAGGCCCATCGCGATGGTTCGACTGTCGATGACCTCGACCTTCGCAGCGAACTCGCGGGCGGCGAGTACGGCGGACTCGTGCGTCGCAGACATGGCGGACGACAGCGTCACCACGGCGATCTCCGAGGCCCCTGCAGCCACGGCTGTCTCGAATGCATCGGTGAAGCGCACAGGCGAGGGACGCGAGGTCGTGACCGGCTGCCATGACCGAAGTGCCTCGGCCACCTGCTCCGCCTGATCGTCGTCAGTCTCGTCGAAGGCATGGCCGCCGATGATCACCTGCACGGGCACGACGAGGATGCCTTCGCGCCGCGCCCAGCCGCGCGGCAGGTACGAGGTGGAGTCCGTGACGACCGCGACGCTCACGACGAACCAGCCATGGCGTGACCCTAGCCGTTGGCGGCGCGCGCCAGGGCGACGCGAGCAGTAGCCGGGACGACTTCGCCGACAGCAACGTCGGCGGCACCCACCCAGGCCGCCGCCTCGCGCAGGGCCCGGGCAGTGCCCTGGAT
>CAYFLP010000264.1:0-2882 GCA_964344045.1 uncultured Bifidobacteriaceae bacterium | reverse complement strand
ACGACTCGCGCACGCGGGCCTGGATGCGGTCATGGCTCCCCTCCTGACCGGCCGCAGCCACGCGCCGCTCAAGCACCTCGGACGCGAGGCACGCGCGAAGGCGATCCGCGGGGCCTTCTCGGTCCGACCGCCCCGGGGCGCGCTGCCCGGGCTCCTCGCGGGACGAGTCATCGTCATCGTCGACGACGTCATCACCTCAGGCGCGACCACGACCGAGGCGGCGCGGGCGCTGCTCGCCCACGAGCTGCCCGTGCGAGCCATCGCCTGCGTCGCGGCCACGCCCCTTGCCGTCGCGCGCCAGGGCCCGGTCGCGCGTCAGGGATAGACGGGGGCACCGCCGCGCACCCGTTCGAGCCAGACACCGGAGTTGTTCTCGTAGACGAGGCCATCGGACGAGCCGATGAGGGTCGGCATGCCGGGCGCGGCAGCGACCGTGAGCGGGCCGGCCGGCGAGGACGTGGCCGACAGGGCTCCCGTTGCCAGGTTGAGCTCGTAGCTCTGGACGGTGCCGGGCGTCTGGCTGCCCAGGACGGAGAGCAGGTCGGCACCGGCCCAGGCAAGGTCGGCCACCTCGACAAGCTGGGACTCGACCCGGCGCGGGGCGCTCACGACGATCGACCCGCTCGCGCCGGAGCCGCGCACCACGCGAGCCAGCAGGACCACCGTGCGCGCGCCCCGTCGCACGATCAGCGCGACGCGGGTACCGTCGCGCGATGGCACGGCGCGCAGCACGGTCGCGCGACCGCCGAGGCCCACGATGCGCACAGGGGTCGACACGCCGCCGCCGGAGATCGCGATGACGCCTTCCTCCTCGTCGACCACCCAGGCCGACGAGGAGCGGTCGAAGGCAATGCTCAGGGGGGCTCCGGAATCACGGATCCGGATGGGCTGGGAGTCGTCGGCCAGCAGCGCCTGCCAGACCGAGCCGTCCTCGCTGATGCCTGCGATGCGCGACTCGTCTGCCGCCACGGCGATATCGACGAGTGGCACCTCGCCTGTGCCGAGCCCGCCACGCACCGGCGTTGCGCCATCGACCGTCAGGACCACGGCGCCCTCCGGGCGGGCGGCGTAGCCCAGGGCCCCGATGGACATGACGTTGGGGTCGACACCGGGCCAGGTATCGCGCCCGAGGGGCATCGAGTGGCCCGGCACGATGAAGGGCTGGCCGGCCGCGGTGATGTCGACTCGCTGCACGTCGGGCACCTGGCGCAAGGTCCACACGAGCTGCTGGGCCATGGCCTGGCGGGTGCGGTCGTCGAGCTGGCGCGCGTTGGCGGTGAGGTCGACATGGGCCACGCCGGCATCGATCGGCACGGACTCGATGTTCAAGCCCACCTTCGCGGGGAATCCCGTGCGCACGGCCGGCCCCAGCCAGTCATTCGGGCCGTCCATGAGCCTGCGGACCAAGGTCGTCGCGAGGCCGCTTCCGGTGACGGGCAGTAGGCGCGCATCCGGCACGAGCATGTCGAACTGCGGGTTGAAGAAGTACACCGCGTAGCTGCGGAAGGCGCGCTCGACGTCCTGCTGCGACAGGAGGAGGCCTTCCGGCAGCTCATCGATCCGCCATTCGCTGCCTTCGCGGGAGACATGGAACCGCTCGCGCAGCTCGCGGCCCGGACCGGTGACATCCACGTGCCCATTGGGAAGGATCTCCTCGGTCTGGACAGCGCTCAGCACGACATTCTGCGCAAGGTCGGCCATGTCCGGGACGCCCTCGTAGACACGCACGCCGGCATCCGTCTTCCATGTCCGGCTGGCCTCGGCGGTGAGGTACTCGCGAGCGACCGCATGGTTGTCGTCGAAGGACGCCGATGCCTCGAGGAAGCCGGCTACGAGCTGCGACGGCGACATGCCCTTGCTGGGCCCGCGCGCGATGACGCGGATGAAGTTGTCGGCGGGATTGACCCCCACCTGCTGGCCTTCCTCGATCGGCCCGCTCGTCGGCACCGTGGCGGTCACCGAGTCGGTCAGCGAGGCGCAGCCGGCCAGGCCGCTCGCCAGCACGCATGCCGACACCACCCGAGCCATGCGGGAGGCCATCCGTCTGCTCATCGCTGGCCTCCCTGCGTGTCCATGACGTAGGTGCCTGCGGCCAGCCGGCCGGTATCGCCCTGCGGAGCGGAAGGCAGTACGGGTTCCTCGCCCACAGACTCCTCGGGCGCCAGCGGAAGCGCCGGCTCGCCGATGCCGGCCATGCGATCACGCGGAAGGGTGAGCCGGAAGCACGCCCCTGCGCCAGGCTCGCCCCAGGCCTCGAGCCAGCCCCGGTGCAGCCGGGCATCCTCCAAGGAGATGGCCAGGCCCAGGCCCGTGCCGCCCGTGGTGCGCGCTCGGGCCGGGTCGGCTCGCCAGAAGCGGTTGAAGACAAGGCCCGCCTCGCCCGGGCGCAGGCCGACGCCGTAGTCGCGTACCGTGATCGACACGGCCGTCTCGTTGTGGCCGATCGCCACGTCGACACCGCGCCGGTCACCGTGCTCGATCGCGTTCTCGAGGAGGTTGCGAAGGATCCGGTTCAGGCGCCGCGGATCGGCATCGACGCTGCACGCTTGGCCGTGCACGTGGAGCGTGACATCGAGGCCATTGCGATCGGCGAGGCCCGATACCGAGTCGATCGCCGACGTCACCGCTGCGATCACGTCGACGCTCTCCGTGTCGAGGACGGCGACGCCGGCATCGAACCGCGAGATCTCCAGCAGGTCGACGAGCAGCGCCTCGAATCGGTCGAGCTGCGCCTGCAGCAGCTCGACCGCACGGGCAGTCGGCGCATCCAGGTCGTCGCGGTCCTCGTACACGACATCGGCGGCCATGCGGATGGTCGTCAACGGCGTGCGCAGCTCGTGCGAGACGTCCGATACGAAGCGCTGCTGGACGCGCGAGAGCTC
>CAYFLP010000263.1:2575-2890 GCA_964344045.1 uncultured Bifidobacteriaceae bacterium | reverse complement strand
CGCTGGAAGGGCAAGCGCCCGACCGTCCGCGGTGTCGCCATGAACCCAGTCGACCACCCGCACGGCGGTGGCGAGGGCAAGACCTCCGGTGGTCGTCACCCGGTCAACCCCAATGGCAAGCCCGAGGGTCGCACTCGCAAGGCGAACAAGCCCAGCGACAAGTTCATCGTCCGTCGCCGCAAGTCCGGCAAGAAGCGCTAAGGGATCCACATGCCTCGCAGCCTGAAGAAGGGCCCGTTCGTCGACGACCACCTGATGAAGAAGGTGGACGTCGACGAACGGGCCCTTCTTCAGGCTGCGAGGCATGTGGATCCC
>CAYFLP010000263.1:1743-2565 GCA_964344045.1 uncultured Bifidobacteriaceae bacterium | reverse complement strand
GATCGTGCCGGCCACGCTCGGCCACACGATCGCCGTTCACGACGGACGCAAGCACGTCCCCGTGTTCGTCTCGGAGAACATGGTCGGGCACAAGCTCGGCGAGTTCGCCCCGACGCGTACCTTCAAGGGTCACGTCAAGGAAGACCGCAAGGCGAAGCGGCGCTAGCAGCCCGCACTTCACACCGATACCAGTCACTTAAGAAGCAAGGGGAAAGACATGGAAGCCAGGGCCCAGGCGCGCTACGTGCGCGTGACGCCCATGAAGGCGCGCCGCGTCGTTGATCTCATTCGTGGGATGAACGCGGCTGACGCCCAGGCGGTGTTGAAGTTCGCTCCGCAGTCGGCCAGCGAGCCGGTGGGCAAGGTGCTCGACAGCGCCATCGCCAATGCGACGAACAACCACGCGATGGATCCTCGCAACCTCGTGGTGAGCCAGGCCTACGTCGACGAGGGCCCGACCCAGAAGCGCATCCGGCCGCGTGCCCAGGGCCGCGCCTACCGGATCCGCAAGCGCAGCAGCCACATCACCGTCATCGTTTCCGATGGCGTCACCGCTGAGAAGAAGGGCTGAACAAGTGGGCCAGAAGGTTAACCCGCACGGCTTCCGCCTGGGCATTACCACCGACTTCAACACCCGGTGGTTCGCTGACAGCTCCAAGCCCGGCCAGCGCTACCGCGACTATGTCAACGAGGACGTGCAGATCCGCAAGCTGCTGTCCCAGGGCATGGAGCGCGCCGGCATCGCCCGCGTGGAGATCGAGCGCACCCGTGACCGCGTGCGCGTCGACATCCACACGGCCCGGCCCGGCCTCGTCATCCGCC
>CAYFLP010000263.1:1178-1673 GCA_964344045.1 uncultured Bifidobacteriaceae bacterium | reverse complement strand
ACCTTCGGCCGCATCGGCGTGAAGGTCTGGATCTACAAGGGCGATGCCCTCGGCTCCCGCGCCGAGCGCGAGGCTGCAGCTGCTGCCGCTCGCCTGCAGGGTCCGCGCACTCGTCCCGATCGTCCGCGCCGTCCGCGTCGCGACGATGAGGCCGTGGCTGTCGAGGCGACCGAGGCTGCTGCCGAGGCTGTCACCGGCGCAGCCGTGGTCGAGCCCGTCACGGAAGGCCAGGAGGGCTAGTCATGCTGATTCCCCGCAGGGTCAAGCACCGCAAGCAGCACCACCCGACGCGCCGCGGCGTGTCGAAGGGTGGCACCGAGGTGACCTTCGGCACGTACGGCATCCAGGCCCTCGAGCCCGCGTACGTGACCAATCGCCAGATCGAGTCCGCTCGTATCGCGATCACCCGGCACGTCCGTCGTGGCGGCAAGGTGTGGATCAACATCTACCCCGACCGTCCGCTGACCAAGAAGCCCGCTGAGACCCGCATGGGCT
>CAYFLP010000263.1:0-1168 GCA_964344045.1 uncultured Bifidobacteriaceae bacterium | reverse complement strand
CGCCTCGGACAGCACGGCACCGGCCCGGCCCGTCCGCGCCGTCCGCGCGAGGAGGAGCTCGCCGGCGAGGCGGCTGCTGCCGCGGTCGTCGTCGACGCGAATGAGGCGGCAGAGGCCGTCGCCAGCGAGAGCCAGGAGGGCTGATCGATGCTCATCCCACGCAGGGTCAAGCACCGCAAGCAGCACCACCCGAAGCGCACCGGCGCGGCCAAGGGCGGCACGAAGGTCACCTTCGGCACCCTCGGCCTGCAGGCCCTCGAGCCCGCGTACGTGACGAACCGGCAGATCGAGTCGGCGCGTATCGCGATCACCCGGCACATCCGTCGTGGCGGCAAGGTCTGGATCAACATCTACCCGGACCGTCCGCTCACGAAGAAGCCGGCCGAGACCCGCATGGGTTCGGGCAAGGGCTCGCCGGAGTGGTGGATCGCGAACGTCAAGCCCGGTCGCGTGATGTTCGAGCTGTCTTTCCCGGATGAGAAGGTTGCGCATGCCGCGCTCACCCGCGCCATCCACAAGCTCCCAATGAAGTGCCGGATCGTCCGGCGCGATGAGGCAGGTGACAACTGATGTCGGCAGGCACCAAGGTCGGCGAACTTCGCAACCTCGACGATGCTGAGCTCACGAGCAAGCTTCGTGAGGCGAAGGAAGAGCTGTTCAACCTGCGTTTCCAGGGCGCTACCGGTCAGCTCGAGAACCACGGCCGGCTCCGCGCAGTCCGCAAGGACATCGCCAAGATCTACACGATCCTGCGCGAGCGCGAGCTCGGCATCACCCCGGTTGATGGCACGGAGGGTGCCGCATGAGCGCGAATGAGGCAGGCGTGAACGACAACAAGCGTGGCTACCGCAAGACCCGTGAGGGCCTGGTCGTCAGCGACAAGATGGACAAGACGGTTGTCGTCGCAGTCGAAGACCGTTTCAAGCACCCGCTGTATGGCAAGGTTGTCCGCCGTACGAGCAAGCTCAAGGCACACGACGAGGCCAATGCCGCTGGCATCGGCGATCGCGTGCTGCTGATGGAGACCCGCCCCACGTCGGCGACCAAGCGCTGGCGCGTGGTGGAGATCCTCGAGAAGGCCAAGTAGGCAATTAGTTCCGCCAGGCTCTTATCCGAGAACCGGCAGACGATCAGGAGAATGCAGTGATTCAGCAGGAGTCGCGACTTC
>CAYFLP010000262.1:0-2907 GCA_964344045.1 uncultured Bifidobacteriaceae bacterium | reverse complement strand
TCGTCCTGGTCGTCGGCGTCGTCGGCGGCCTGCTCATCAGCCGCCGCATCGTGCGGCCGGTCGCACAGGTCACCGAGGCCGCCCAGGCGCTCGGTCGCGATGAGTTCGTTCCGGCGACCCTCGACAAGGCGGCCGCGCGGCATGACGAGATCGGCGAGCTCGCCCGCGTCTTCCGCCGAATGGCCAGTGAGATCGTCGAACGCGAGCGGGCCCTGCGCGAACGTGTTGCGAAGCTGACCATCCAGATCGATCGCGAGAAGGTCGACAGTGCCGTCGATGAGATCGTCGACACCGACTACTTCACGCGGCTGAAGTCCCAGGCAGATGCCTTGCGGAAGCAGATGAAGGAGCACGAAGGCGAGTCGGACGAGGGCAGCAGCTAGGCCAACGACTGCACCTGCAGGCGCGCAGGACGGTCGCGCGCGATGAGCAGCGCGATGATCACGACGTCCTGCACCACGTGGATGCTCCAGGCCCAGCCGATGCCACCCGTCTGGAGCACGCTGAGCATCAGGAACCAGCCCATGAAGCCAGCGAGCAGCACGCCCGCGACTCGGGCAGGGGTACCGAACCAGTGCGGCAGGCCGAAGACGATGGCCGAGGTGACCGCGATCGCGGTTGCACTCCAGAAGTTCGCGAGGCCGTGCGCGAGGACCACGCGGAAGATCGCCTCCTCCACGAAGGCGTTCACGATCGACAGGGCAACGGCCACGGGCAGGGCCTTGAGGATGGCGGCGGCCGTGCAGCCTCGTCCGACCTGGAACCACACGACGATGGCCGTCACGATCGTCATGATCACGAGAAAAGTGAGCCCGACCGAGGCCCACGAGTCACCCTCGCCCACGCCGAGCCAGCCCAGGCCGCTCGTGGGAGCCGACATGTCGCCCACGGCGAGCACATTCGGACCACTCGGTACGAGCAGCCAGCCAGTTAGCAGTGCCACCAGCGCAACGATCACGCTCAGGGGCTGGTAGCGAAGCTGAGTCGCGAGGTAGCCACGATCATCACGGCGGGACCAGGTGCCGAGCCACAGCAGTGCCCCGGCCGCAATCACGACTATGAGGATCGTGGTGAGGGCCTGCATGGGCACTAGGTGACCGTGAGCACGATGCCCACTCGATCAGCGGCGTCGCCGCGCTTCGTCAGGAACCGGCCCATGAGGCCGTAGCGCTTGGCAACGAGCGCGGACACGCGCTCGGACTCCTGCGGATCGAGTACTTGTGCTGTCGCCTCGATTGCCTCGCCGGTGGGCTTGCCCCGCATGGTGCACGGGGCAATGAGCACTCGCGAGTTGTTGCGGATACGACGGGCCTTGCCCGATGAGCCCTGGGTGGTCACGAGCAGCCGATCACCCTCGCGCACGAGCCATACCGGCGTGGCCACGGCGGTGCCGTCCTTGCGAAAGGTCGTGAGCGAGATGTACTTGCCCTTGGCCAAGGACTCCAGCGTGGTCTCCATATGGGTATCTAATCGCTGCCGGTGAGCCTGCTCGCCTCGGCCCTGCTACCCTGACGGCATCATGAACGCGGCCCTCCTGCTTCGCTGCCGCGACGAGGCCTGACCAACCGGCCCCCTCGTCGCGGGTTCGGTCGTTCGCCGGTAGCCACCATGACACCCAGGAGCCAGCGATGACCAGCACGTTCGACCGGACCATCCCGTACGAGGTCCGCAACACCCAGCGCGCCAGCCAGATGCCCTATGAGCGCTACACGCCGTACGTCCCCGTCGACCTGCCGGACCGCACGTGGCCCGGCCAGGTGATCGAGAAGGCCCCGCGCTGGTGCGCGGTCGACCTGCGCGACGGCAACCAGGCCCTCATCGATCCCATGACCCCCGCACGCAAGCTGCGCATGTTCGAGCTGCTGGTCAAGATGGGGTACAAGGAGATCGAGGTCGGATTCCCGTCGGCCTCGCAGACCGACTTCGACTTCGTGCGCATGCTGATCGAAGACAACCTGATCCCCGATGACGTCGTCATCCAGGTGCTCACCCAGTCCCGCGAGCAGCTGATCGAACGCACCTTCGAGGCCATTCGCGGCGCCAAGCAGGCGATCGTCCATCTCTACAACTCGACGTCCACGCTGCAGCGCCGAGTTGTCTTCGGCCTCGACATGGACGGCATCGTCGACATCGCGGTGCATGGCGCGCAGCTGTGCCAGAAGTACGCGGATGAGCTGAAGGACGAAACCGAGGTCTACTTCGAGTACTCCCCCGAGTCGTACACCGGCACCGAGCTCGAGTTCGCCGTGCGCGTCTGCAACGCCGTCACCGACGTGTGGCAGCCCACTCCAGATCGCAAGGTGATCTTGAACCTGCCTGCGACCGTCGAGATGGCGACTCCGAATGTCTATGCCGACTCCATCGAATGGATGTCGCGGCACCTGCACCGACGCGACTCCGTGCTCATCTCGCTGCATCCCCACAACGACCGCGGCACGGCCGTCGCCGCTGCCGAGCTCGGCTACATGGCGGGTGCCGATCGCATCGAGGGATGCCTGTTCGGCAATGGCGAGCGCACCGGCAATGTCTGCCTCGTCACGCTGGGCCTGAACCTGCTCACCCAGGGCGTCGACCCGCAGATCGACTTCAGCGACATCGACGACATCCGTCGCACGGTCGAGTACTGCAATCAGATTCCGGTACACGAGCGCCATCCCTACGGTGGCGATCTCGTCTACACGGCCTTCTCCGGCTCGCACCAGGACGCCATCAACAAGGGCCTGAAGGTCATGCAGGCCGAGGCCGAGGCACAGGGCATCAGCGTCGACGAGCACACCTGGGCCGTCCCGTACCTGCCCATCGACCCGAAGGACGTCGGACGCACCTACGAGGCCGTCATCCGCGTCAACTCGCAGTCCGGCAAGGGCGGCGTCGCCTACATCATGCGCACCGAGCACAAGCTCGAGC
>CAYFLP010000261.1:0-2911 GCA_964344045.1 uncultured Bifidobacteriaceae bacterium | reverse complement strand
GGCCAGCTCGAGGGCGGCTAGCCCTCGCTCAGGCCAGCTCGAGGGCGGCTAGCCCTCGCTCAGGCCAGCTCGAGGGCGGCTAGCCCCCGCTCACGCCCAGCTCGGCCGCCGCCAGGTCGTCCGCCGCCCGGGAGTCCAGGAACGGAGAATCCAGCCAGCCCTCGGGCAGGGCAGGCGGCCGATTGCCGGAGGTCCGTCCCCGCGGGCCCGAGCCGACGATGTCGTCGAACCTCTGGTCGGCGTCGATCTGGCCGAGAAGCGAGTCGAGCTCGGCGAGCGACTGGACCGTGCCCAGGGACTGGCGGACCTGCTGTCGCACGCTGAAGCCCTTGAGGTACCAGGCCATGTGCTTGCGGATGTCGCGGCAGCCACGCTCCTCGCCGTAGTCGTCGCACAGCAGCTGCGCATGCGCGCGCAGGAGTACCAGGACCTCCGCAAGGCCAGGATCTGCCGGGATCTCGCGCCCGCGGAATGCAGCAGCCAGCTGGGCGAACAGCCAGGGCCTGCCCAGGCAGCCCCGTCCCACCACCACTCCGTCCGCACCGGTCGACGCGACCATGCGCTGGGCATCCTGCGCCGTCCAGATATCGCCATTGCCGAGCACCGGCGTGCCGAGGGGCGCGAGCTCGTCCTTCAGCCGCGCGATCGCGTCCCAGTCGGCAGTGCCGGCGTACATCTGGTGAGCCGTGCGACCGTGCAGGCACACCCAGGCGACGCCCGCGCGTGCTGCCGTGCGACCTGCCTCGAGGTAGGTGAGATGGTCGTCGTCGATGCCCTTGCGCATCTTGACGGAGACGGGCACCTTGCCTCCGGCGGCCCCGACGGCCGCGTGGACGATGTCGGAGAACAGGTCCTTCTTCCAAGGCAGCGCACTGCCGCCGCCACGCCGCGTCACCTTGGGCACCGGGCAGCCGAAGTTCAAGTCGATGTGGTCGGCATGGTCCTCGTCGACGACGATGCGCACTGCCTCGGCGACGACCGACGGGTCGACTCCGTACAGCTGCACCGAGCGAGGCACCTCGTCGGCGTCGAAGCGCACCATGTCCATCGTCTCGGAATTGCGCTCGACCAGGGCGCGAGTGGTCACCATTTCCGACACGAACAGCCCACCGCCTCCCTGCGTATCGGCGGCTTCACGGCACAATCGGCGGTACGCGCGATTGGTGATGCCGGCCATGGGGGCCAGCACCACGGGGACGCCGAGGCTTGCGAGCACCCGGCGATTCTCCCATCACTCGCGCGAGCGGATGACAACGGAGGACGCCATGGCCACGCCTGCAGAGTTCGAAGCCGGGAAGGTGCTGAGCGGCAAGCGCAGGTGGTACGCGCTGGCGTTCCTCGCGCTCGGCGTCTCGATGATCATCCTCGATGCCACGGTCGTCAACGTCGCCATCCCGACCATGGTCAAGGACCTCGGCCTCACCACGAGCGACGCGGAGTGGGTCAACGCCGCGTATTCCCTGACCTTCGCCTCCCTGCTGATCCTCGCGGGACGCATCGCCGACAGGTCCGGGCGCCGCCTGATGTTCATCGTCGGCGTCGTCGTCTTCGTCGTGGCCAGCGTCCTGGTGAGCATGTCCGAGTCGGCCGTGCCGCTCATCGGCGCGCGCGCCCTCCAGGGCGTCGGCGCTGCAATGATCCTGCCGAGCTCGCTGTCGGTCATCAACGCCGTCTTCACCGGCAAGTCGCGCGCCGTGGCATTCGCCGTGTGGGGCGGCACCATCGGCGGCATGGCCGCGCTCGGCCCGCTCGTCGGCGGCTGGCTGACCACCTATGAGTCGTGGCACTGGGCCTTCTTGATCAACGTGCCGATCGGCATCATCGTCCTCGTCGGCGTCATCGCCACCGTGCCGGAGACTAAGGAACTCGGCGGCCTGCGCGGCGTCGACGTTCCGGGCAGCGTCCTGGTGACTCTCGGCCTTGCGGGCATCGTCTTCGCCCTCATCGAGGGCCAGCGCTACGGCTGGATCACGCCCCTGTCGCCCTTCCATATCGGCGGCTGGGAATGGCCGCTGACGTCCGTCTCGATCGTGCTCGTCGCCGGCATCCTGGGCGTACTTGCCCTCGTCGTCCTGTTCTTCGTGGAGCTGGCGCGCCTGCGTGCGGGCAAGGTCGTCATCATCAACCTGCGCCTGTTCCGGATCCGATCCTTCGGGGCGGGCAACATCGTGGCGCTCGTCGTCAGCCTCGGCGAATTCGGGCTGCTCTTCGCCCTGCCCCTGTTCCTGCAGGCCACCCGCGGGTACGACGCTCTCCAGACCGGCTTCATCCTGCTGGCGCTGGCCGTGGGCTCCTTCGTCGCCTCCGGCCTCGGTGCTCCGCTTGCCCAGCGCTTCGGCCCCGTGCGCGTACTCCAACTGGGCATGGCCCTCGAGGCCATCGGCATCGTCGCGCTCGGGTTCACCCTGTCGACCACGGTCACCGGGTGGGCCATGGCCCCCTGGCTCTTCCTCTACGGCATGGGCGTCGGGTTCGCGACCGCCCAGCTCACCGGCGTGATCCTCAGCGAGGTGCCCGTCGCGGAGTCCGGGCAGGGCAGCGCGATGCAGTCGACCTCGCGCCAGGTCGGTGCCGCGATCGGCACGGCCATCATCGGCACGACCCTGGTCTTCGGGCTCGGCAGCATCTCCGGCCATCTCGAGGACGCCGGGGTTCCCGCGGCGGAGGCCGACAAGATCGCCAATGCGGTTGCGTCCTCGGCAGGCCAGGCGATTCCTGGCCTGGCCCAGGCGCCGAATGGCGCCGTTCTCCTCGACGCCGCATCACAGGGCTTCGTCGACGCCATCCACCTGGTGTCCTGGGTGGCCGCCATCTTCGTCACGCTCGGCCTGATCGCGAGCTTCCTGCTGCCGCGCAATACCGCGCGCGTGGAGTCCGAGGGCTACGCCCCGCCGGCCTCCTAGCCCCCACC
>CAYFLP010000260.1:0-2923 GCA_964344045.1 uncultured Bifidobacteriaceae bacterium | reverse complement strand
CCGGCAGCATCGTGCAGCGGACGCAGCACGGGCATCGCCGCCATCGTGGTGCAGTTCGGATTGGCGATGATGCCCTTGCGCATCTCCGCGATGGCCTGGGGGTTGACCTCGCTGACCACCAGCGGGACGTCCGGGTCCATGCGCCATGCAGAGGAGTTGTCGATGACGACGGCGCCCGCAGCCGCGTACTTCGGGGCTATCGCCTTCGAGGTCGAACCGCCGGCTGAGAACAGCGCGATGTCAATGCCCGAGACGTCGGCCTCGGCAGCATCCTCGACAACGATCTGCTCGCCCTTGAAGGGCAGGGTCGTGCCAGCCGAGCGCGCAGACGCCAGGAAGCGCACCTGCGACAGCGGGAAGTCGCGCTCTTCGAGCAGGCGGCGCATGACCGCGCCGACCTGGCCGGTCGCGCCGACGACAGCAACAACGGGAGCGCTCATCGGCCCGTACCTCCGTAGACGACGGCCTCACCATCGGAGTCGAGGCCGAATGCGGTGTGCAGGGCCTGGACAGCCCGCTTGGCATCCTCGGACCGCGTGACGATCGAGATGCGGATCTCCGAGGTGGAGATCATCTCCACATTGATGCCGGCGTCAGCGAGGGCACTGAAGAAGGTCGCCGACACGCCCGGGTGCGAGCGCATGCCTGCACCGACGAGCGAGACCTTCGCGATCTCGTCATCGACGGAGAGCGACTCGAAGCCGACCGACTCGCGCTGCGCCTCCAGGGCCTTCATCGCCTTCGCCGCGGTGCCCTGCGGGCAGGTGAAGGTGAGGTCGGTACGCGAGGTGGCAGCGGCAGACACGTTCTGCACGATCATGTCGACGCTGATGCCTGCGTCAGCGAGCGCGCGGAAGATCGCGGCGGCCTCGCCCGGGCGGTCGGGCACGCCGATGACGGTGATCTTGGCGTCATTGAGGTCTGCGGCGACACCGGAGATGATCGGCTGTTCCATGGCACTTCCTTCGGCGATAGCGGCGGCGATGGCTTCGGGCGAGAGCACGAAGGTGCCCTCGAGTTGGGAGAAGCTCGAACGGACGTGAATCGGCAGGTCGAAACGGCGCGCGTACTCGACGCAGCGCAGGTGCAGGACCTTGGCGCCGACCGCCGCGAGCTCGAGCATCTCCTCGTAGGTGATGTACGGGACCTTGCGGGCTGCCGGCACCACGCGCGGGTCGGCACTGAACACCCCGTCGACGTCCGTGAAGATCTCGCAGACATCGGCGCCCAGCGCAGCGGCGAGGGCGACGGCCGTGGTGTCAGAACCGCCGCGGCCGAGCGTGGTGATGTCCTTGGATTCCTGCGAGACGCCCTGGAAGCCGGCAACGATCGGGATCGCGCCCTCGGCCAGCGCCTCCTGGATGCGGCCAGGCGTCACGTCGATGATGCGCGCCGCGCCGTGGGCAGAGTCGGTGATGACACCGGCCTGCGAGCCCGTGTAGGAGCGGGCGTCCTCGCCGAGGTCGGAGATCGCCATCGCAACGACGGCCATCGAGATGCGCTCGCCAGCGGTCAGCAGCATGTCGAGCTCGCGGGCGGGAGGCTTCGGCGAGACCTGCTCGGCGAGGTCGATCAGGTCGTCCGTGGTGTCTCCCATGGCCGAGACCACCACGACGACCTCGTTGCCGGCGCGCTTGGTCTCGACGATCCGCCGGGCGACGCGCTTGATCGAAGTCGCGTCGGCAACGCTGGAGCCGCCGAATTTCTGGACGATGAGAGCCACGGGCGAGGAGTCTACCGGCCCGAACTGCAAGCGATTTCCACCGGTTCTGGCCGCAGGAGGCCCGTCAGACCCTGCGGCGGCCCTCGAACGCCCGGCCCAGCGTGACCTCGTCCGCATACTCCAGGTCTCCGCCCACGGGCAGGCCGCTGGCCAGCCGGGAGACCGTCACCCCGAGAGGGGAGATCATGCGGGCGAGATAGGTCGCCGTCGCCTCGCCCTCGAGGTTGGGATCGGTGGCCAGGATGACCTCGGTGATCGTGCCGTCGGACAAGCGCGCGAGGAGCTCACGGATGCGCAGGTCGTCGGGGCCGATGCCGTCGATGGGACTGATCGCGCCGCCGAGCACGTGATAGCGGCCACGGAACTCGCGGGTCTTCTCGATGGCTACGACGTCCTTGGGCTCCTCGACGACGCACAGCACCGTGAGGTCGCGGCGAGGGTCGCGGCAGATGCGGCACTCCGCCTCCTCGGCGACATTGCCGCAGATGCCGCAGAAGCGCACCTTCTCCTTGACCATGCGCAGCGCATCGGCAAGGCGCAGGACATCGGCCGGATCCGCAGCCAGGATGTGGAAGGCGATGCGCTGCGCGCTCTTGGGCCCCACGCCCGGCAGTCGGCCCAGCTCGTCGATCAGGTCCTGGACGATTCCCTCGTACACGTCAGCTCTCGATCTCGCCGATGCTGGTCGCACCGAACTCGCGCATCACGAGGTCGACGCCAACGGTGTCGTCGACATCGGGATCATCGAGGCTGGGCTCATCGGGCTCAGGCAGGGCCGACTCGGGAATGTCGGCAACGGGCACGGCGCCCCCTCCGGCCGGCGCATTCCCCGCCGGGCGGGCGGCCGCACCGGCGACTCGATCGGGCATGAGCACGACGTCGACCCGGACATCCGACTTCATCACGTCGAGGACGGCCTGGCGCAGGCGCTCGTCATGCCCGCTGTTGCGCAGGTTGTTCACCTTGCCCGGCGAGTCGACCGCAACGGCAAGGACGTTGTCGGTGAAGGACACCGGCACCGAGCCGTCGAAGGTCATCCAGGCAACGCGCGAGTAGCTCTTGACTCCTTCGAGCACTCCCGGCCACATGGCCGTGAACTGCTCGAGGGTCAGGCCCGGGGCAGCTGACGGGGCAGGCGCAGGAGCGGGCGAAGTGACGGGTGCCGGGGCACTCGTCGAAAAGATCGGCATCGTCGCCAAG
>CAYFLP010000259.1:2344-2940 GCA_964344045.1 uncultured Bifidobacteriaceae bacterium | reverse complement strand
GATCGGCTCGGCCGCAGGCGGCCATGATGCGGTGCATCCCGACCTCGGCACGCTCACGGACTTCGATGCGTTCGTCGCCCGCGCAGCCGCGCTCGGCATGGAGATCGCCCTCGACCTCGCGCTGCAGGCCGCGCCCGACCACCCCTGGGTCGATGCCCACCCCGAGTGGTTCACCACGCGAGCCGACGGCACCATCGCGTACGCCGAGAATCCGCCCAAGAAGTACCAGGACATCTACCCGCTGAACTTCGACAACGACCCCGACGGGCTGTATGCGGAGGTCGAGCGGGTCGTGCGGTTCTGGATGGGCCATGGCGTCCGCATCTTCCGGGTCGACAATCCGCATACCAAGCCACTGTGGGTGTGGGACCGGCTCATGACCAGCATCTACGCGACCGACCCCGATGTCCTCTTCCTCGCTGAGGCGTTCACGCGCCCGCCGATGATGCGCGGCCTGGCGGAGGTCGGCTTCCAGCATTTCTCGGCACGCGAATTGGCCAAAACCATCGGCTATTCGATCGGCACGCTTTACAACGTGTTCGGCTCGCATGATGCGCTGATGCTGGCCATCAACGGCCATACGCTCGATCTGATGC
>CAYFLP010000259.1:358-2334 GCA_964344045.1 uncultured Bifidobacteriaceae bacterium | reverse complement strand
CGATGATGCGCGGCCTGGCGGAGGTCGGCTTCCAGCAGAGCTACACCTATTTCACCTGGCGCAACGACAAGGCCGGCCTGACGGAGTACGCAGCCGAGCTGGCCGGGCCCTCCGCGCAGGTCATGCGCCCCAACCTCTTCGCGAACACCCCGGACATCCTCCCCGAGTTCTTGCAGCACTCGGGGCCGTCCGGCTTCGCCATCCGCGCCACCCTCGCCGCCACGCTTGCACCGACCTACGGCATCTACGCCGGCTACGAGGTGTACGAGCACGTGCCGGTGCGGCCCGGCAGCGAGGAGTACCTGGACTCCGAGAAGTACCAGTACCGCCCGCGCGACTGGGATGCCGCACGGGTGGAGGGCCGCACCCTGGCGCCGTACCTCGCCGAGCTCAACGCCATCCGCGCCGAGCGCCCGGCCCTGCAGGACCTGCGTTCGCTGCGGTTCCACCCCACCGACAGCAATGACGTGATCGCGTACTCCAAGCAGGACGGCGACGACCTCGTCCTCGTCGTCTGCCTCCTCGACCCGCAGCGCGAGCACGAGGCGACGATCTGGTGGGACCTGCCCTCGCTGGGACTCGCCGCGGACGAGCGGTTCGTGGCCCACGACCTCATCACCGGATCCACCTGGATGTGGGGTCCATCCACCTACGTGCGCCTGCGCCCGTGGGACCACGTCGCCCACATCGTGCACGCCCGACCTGCCTGAACCCGACCTGCCTGAACCCGACCTGCCTGAACCCGACCTCACCGAGCTCGACCAAGTACCGCGGAGGAAGCCATGCCCACCAATCCGTCGAGCATCCCCACGGATGACCTCAATCGGCTCGTCGACGGCTGGCACCACGATCCCCACGGCATCCTCGGCCCGCACCCGCAGGGCAGCACCGTCACCGTCCGCGTGCTGCGCCCCGGGGCAGACGCGGTCTACCTCGTCACCTCAGCAGGACGCCAGCAGATGGAGCACGAGCACCGCGGCGTGTGGGTCACCGCGCTCGCCGGCACCGCGGTTCCCGACTACGCCATCGATGCCGTGTACGGCGGGAACACGGTTCCCGGCGATGACCCTTACCGCTTCCTGCCGACCCTCGGCGAGATGGACCTCCACCTGATCGCCGAGGGCCGCCACGAGCAGCTGTGGGACGTGCTCGGCGCGCATGCCCGCTCCTACGAGACGACCATGGGCACCGTCGATGGCGTCTCCTTCGCCGTCTGGGCTCCCAACGCACAGGGCGTGCGGGTGTCCGGCGACTTCAACTACTGGGACGGCACTGCCCACCCGATGCGCTCGCTCGGCTCATCCGGCATCTGGGAGCTGTTCATCCCGAGCATCTCCGATGGCGTGCGCTACAAGTTCCAGGTCCTCGGCCGCGACGGCACCTGGCGCGAGAAGGCCGATCCCTTCGCGTTCGCGACCGAGGTGCCACCGGCGACCGGTTCCATCGTCTTCACGTCCCGCTACGAGTGGGGCGACGCCGCCTGGCTGGCGAGCCGGGCCGATGGCGACCAGCACCGCAAGCCGATGTCGATCTACGAAGTTCACCTGGGCTCATGGCGCGCTGGGCTGGACTACCGCGCGCTCGCGCACGAGCTCACCGACTACGTCGTCGACTCGGGGTTCACGCACGTGGAGTTCCTGCCGGTGGCCGAGCACCCGTACGGTCCCTCCTGGGGCTACCAGGTCACGTCGTACTTCGCGCCCACCTCGCGCTTCGGCTCCCCCGACGACCTGCGCTACCTGATCGACCGGCTCCATCAGGCCGGCATCGGAGTGATCGTCGACTGGGTCCCCGCGCACTTCCCCAAGGATGCGTGGGCGCTGGCACAGTTCGACGGCACTCCCCTGTACGAGCACGCGGACCCGCGCCGCGGCGAGCACCCGGACTGGGGCACCTTGGTCTTCGACTTCGGCCGCACTGAGGTGCGCAACTTCCTCGTCGCCAATGCGCTGTTCTGGCTCGAGCAGTTCCACGTC
>CAYFLP010000259.1:0-255 GCA_964344045.1 uncultured Bifidobacteriaceae bacterium | reverse complement strand
GCTGCGTGTCGATGCCGTCGCCTCGATGCTCTACCTGGACTACTCGCGCAAGGACGGCGAGTGGTACCCCAACGAGTACGGGGGCCGCGAGAACCTCGATGCGGTCGCCTTCCTGCAGGAGATGAACGCGACCGTCTACAAGCGCGTGCCCGGCGTCGTGACCATCGCCGAGGAATCCACCGCCTGGCCCGGAGTCACCCGCCCGACCTTCCTCGGCGGGCTCGGCTTCGGCTTCAAGTGGAACATGGGCTGGAT
>CAYFLP010000258.1:0-2944 GCA_964344045.1 uncultured Bifidobacteriaceae bacterium | reverse complement strand
GTGCCGTGACGACATATTCCTCCCACGTCCGCTCGGTTCCCGCCATCGACCGCAGGGACGCGACCACGCCTGGCGATCCCTCCCTGGCATCGCAGAAGGCCGCGAGGCTGGCCTCGATCCACCGACCCTCGCCGGACGGCCCGATGACGCGGAACTGCACGAGCCGCGTGTGGCCCGACGCCGCGTCGGACATCGCCTCTCGCAGGATCCACACATCGTCTTCGTGCACCAGGGATTCCATCGACTGCCCCAGGCACTCCGCACGGCCGAGTCCGCTGACTCGCTCGATTCCCGGGGAGGCCCACAGGACCTCGCCGTCACGCAACGCTACGAGGGCATCACCGGAGCCCTCAGCCATCAGGCGCGACAGGAACTCGACCTCTACCAGGCGATCGACAGCCGCGTTTCGCTCCGTGACGTCCCGCCAGGTGCACACCACTTGCGAGCCCAGGCGCACTGCCCTCAGGTCGAAGGTCCGCTCTGCCCCGCGGAAGAGAGCCGAGGGACACCTCACGCCGTCCAGGGCCCAGGGCTGTGCAGTGGAGAGCACGAGCGCGAGCTCGCGCAGCATTCCGCCGTCGTGCCGCACTGGCTGCCACGCGAGGAAGCTGGTCCCGATCACCTCGTACGAGGGGCCGTCACGGTAGGCCCGTGCCGGCCCATTGGCCTCCACCACCAGGAAGTCCCTGACCTCGCCTCCGCGGCCGTGCACGGCCTCGAGCACGACGATCGGGTCAAGCATGCCCCCGAGGGCGCGATCGAGTTCGCTGCGCAGGGCCGCCTTGCGGGCTTCGGACTGCTGTGCCGGCGCCTTAGTCATGCGGGGTTCCGCACACCGGGCACAGATGTCGGGATGCTGCGGATCGGGCCTGCCCGGAATCCGCGACTGGCGCTGACAGGTAGCCGCAGTCGACGCAAGCACCGTAGAAGAGCGGAGCATCGGGATCGGCGAGGGTCAGCACGAGGATGTTCATGAGCGACTCCTTTCGACGCGCTGGACTGCCTCCTTTATGCCGCATGGCAGTTCCCCTGGCTCGCTCACGAAAGAAACGCGCAAGGTGCCCGCAAGGCGGCAATGTGTTGCATCCCGCACGAGGGCGTGCTACCCAAGGACAGGGCCAGGGCAGTTACCTGATCCGCTGCCTGGGAGGACGGGGGTCACGTGCCTGCGCAGAAGCAGCTGCCCGAAGTCCAGGAGTTCGGCACCCTCGCCATCGACCGGCGTGCGCGCACCGTGCGCGTCGACGGCCGTGACCTGGACCTGACCCGAGCCGAGTACTCCCTGCTCGCCGCACTCGCCGCCCGGGCAGGCGAGGCGCAGTCGAGCCATGACCTGCTGCGCGCCATGTGGGAATCGGACTGGACTCCCGGCATCGCCACCTTGCACACGCACGTCAGCCGGCTGCGTACCAAGCTCGGCGAGAGCGCCGGCGACCCGCACTTCATCCACACTGTCAAGGGGTTCGGCTACCGGTTCGAGGCCGGGCCGGCACGTCCCGTCGGCGGCAGCACGGACGTCGTTGCGCACTGCGTCGTGGATCCGCAGCTGCGCATCCTGTGGGTCGGGCATCACATCGAACGAGTTCTCGGCTGGCAGGCACGCGACCTCACCGGGCGCACGCTGGACGAATTGACCCTGGCCGACGCGGCTGCGGGCCTGGCCGAGTCCATCGCCGGTGTGCGCGCCGAATCACCTGTCGCCTTCGAGACCTATCTCGTCACCGCTGCCGGGGACTACCGGCGCATTGCCATGCGCGCGCAGGCCATCGCCAGCGGGCCACCAGACGCCGACCGCAGCAGCGACAACGGCGGTGGCCACGCGCCTACCGACGGGACCCTGCTGAGTTGCCGGCGGGCGTGAACCTCGCTAGACGTACCGGACGATGATCATCGCCGCGACTATCGCGAGCAGCAGCAGCGTGCCCCAGATGTCGGCTCCCATGCGCAGCCATGACGACAGGCGCGCATGCATGGCCGGGGAGAGGCCGAAGTTGTTGTCGAGGATGTTGACTCGCGTCATGGACATGAAGACGAGAGTCGTCGTCACCGTGATGAGCAGGCACCACGGGCACAGCGCGCCGATCTGGAAGTAGGCCTCGTAGAAGAGCCAGTAGGCGAACGCGAAGCCGATGAAGTAGACGCCCTGGGCAGTGAGCATGAACCAGCGAGGAAAGCGCACGCCGCCCAGCGCAGCGACAGCCAAGGTGATGACGACTGGCTCGCTGATGAGTCCCAGGAAGGCGTTCGGGAAGCCGAGCAGGCTGGCCTGCCAGGAGAGTCCCACGACACTGCAGGAGATCTTCTCCGTGAGATCGCAGGACAAGGATCCGAACGGATCCTTCGCTAGGGCGATCGCCTCGACCGACAGCACCAAGGAGGCCACGAGTCCCAGCAGGCTCGAGACGAGCATCTCGACATAGGCACCGCGATGGCGAACTCCGCCGGCCTCGTCCGCGTGCTCGGGGACTGCGATCTCGTCGGTCGTCACCCCGCCATCCTGCACTACGGACGCCGTCGGCTCGGCGCTCGGAGTCCGTCACGGCCCCCGGCGCTCCTGACCAGACATGTGACCGGTCAGGGGCTCGCCGGCCCTTCATGGCCTCCACGGACCGACGTACCCTGGAGATGCGGTAGCGCGGTTGCGGGAAAGGGGGTGCGCCCATGACCTGGTACGGCTGGCTCCTGCTGCTCCTGCTGCCCGTGATGTACGGCCTGGGAATGCTCGGCGCCCGGGCCTTTCGCAAGCCCTATGGCCCCGATCGCCGCGTAGGCGACCGGCGAACAGGCGAACGCCGCCAAGGCGAGCGGCGAGCATCGGATGCATCAGCGACCAGTCACGCCATCCCGGGGGCGCACGCACGCTCGGCCGACAGGAGGCAGGGCGAACGCCGCAGGGGCGAGCGGCGCAAGCCCAGGGCCCTGTGGCCCACGGCGACCGTCATCC
>CAYFLP010000257.1:0-2949 GCA_964344045.1 uncultured Bifidobacteriaceae bacterium | reverse complement strand
CAGGTGCAGTGCACTCGTCGCGGCGGGCCCGCCGGAGCGCACGGTGTCGATCGCATCATTGAGGTCCCCGATCGAAGCCAGGGCGAGCTCCGCCGGCCTGCCGGCAGAGGGCGTCAGCTTCGTGCCGACCACGCGGGCGGAGTCGGCCGCCGGCACGCGCAGCCGCACCAGGCTGCGCGCCCCGTGCTCGAGTGCCAACGTGGCACTGAGCCTGTCCTCGGCGGCAGGCTCGCTCAGCGTCAGCCAGGCGACAAGGGCGCGCGTGGCAACGACTGCCTTCGAGAACGCCTGCCTGATCCGCATGTCGTCATCAGCGGGCAGCTGCGCCTGGTTCAGGGCGTCCGCCATGGCATCGCTTGCCGCATGAGTCGCAAGCAGCTCGCTTGGGTCGATCAACGGCGACGCGAGAAGCCGCGCATCGGACTCGATCTTGATGGCAAGCGCACGGCGCACGAACCGCGTGCGCTCGGGCGCCCACACGATCAAGGCCGCCGCGCACTGGGCAAGGGCGCCCAGGCCCACCCAGGCTGCATCCTCCAGGGCTACCGAAGGCACCTGCGGCATGCCCGAGAAGATGACGGCCAGGGCCAGCACGGCAATGCCCACCGTCGAGAAGGCCTGGCCCAGCGAGGCCGTGCAGCCGAAGGCATAGGCGAGTGCGCCGACCAGGATCACCATCCACCAGGTCCCGCCTACCACCATCGCCGCATAGACCGTGACCGTGCAGCAGGCCACCATCGCGGCCATGAGCACCAGCAGCCGCCGGAAGGGAAGCACCACCTCCAGCAGCCCGACCTGCAGTGCACCGAAGCAGGCAAGGGCAGCGAGCTGCAGGTGGCCCGTGGCCAGCCCGCCGACGAAGAAGGCCAGCACCACGACGGTGCGCCTGGCCACGGAGAACCAGGTTGCCGGGGGCGCAGGGGCCTCGCGGACGACGCGGATCAGCTCCTCACGGACCAGCCAGCCACGCGCGTTCACGTCCGACAGCCAACGGGCCTAGTGACCGGTCGTGCGCACGTAGCGGCGCACTGCGAGAGTCGAGAAGATCGCGATCAGCGCGAAGCAGGAGATCAGCGTGTACAGGATCGGGTTCTGCAGCGACCAGTAGTCCGGCTGCGGCCCCGTCGGGTTGCCGAACAGCTCCCTCGTCGCCAGCACCAGGGTCGAGATGGGGTTGAAGGCCGCGAAAGTCTGCAGCCATGCAGGCATCGACGAGATCGGGACGAAGGCATTCGACAAGAAGGTGAGGGGGAAGAGCCAGACGAGCCCGGCGGTGTTCGCGGTCTCGGGGTTGGGCATGTACAGGCCGATCCAGGCACCGATCCAGGCCACCGTGTAGGCGAAGAGCAGAAGCAGCGCATAGGCGGCAATCGCATTGAGGACGCCGTCGTTGATCCGCCAGCCGACGAGGTAACCGGTGATGGACAGCACCGCGAGGACGAGCACCTGGCGCACGGCATCGGCGAGCGTGCGCCCGATCAGCACGGCAGGCGGCGACATCGGAAGGGCACGGAACCGGTCGATGAGCCCCTTGTGCATGTCCTCGGCGAGCCCCACGGTGCTCGAGGCCGCCGCGAAGGCGACGGTCTGGCCGAAGATGCCCGGCATCAGGTACTGGCGGTAGGCATCCGTCGCCGTATCGCCGGGGATGGGGATGGCGCCGCCGAAGACGAAGGCGAACAGCAGGACGAAGATCACCGGCTGGACGAGCGAGAAGAACAGCAGCTCGGGGATGCGGATCGTCTGGATCAGGTTGCGGCGGGCGACGACGAAACCGTCGTGCAACGTCCAGCCGACGAGCGGCCGGCGTCGCATCTGCGGAGTGGCAAGGGTCAGGGAAGCCATGTGGGTTCAGCCCTTCTTCTTCGCGTTCTTGGCACGCCGACCGGAGGCATCGGAGGCGGGTTCGTCCTGCTCGGCAGCATGGCCGGTGAGGCTCAGGAAGACGTCGTCGAGAGTCGGCCGACGCAACTGCAGGTCGGTGACCTCCACTCCCGCGCCGTCGAGCGAGCGGATGGCATCGACGAGCACCGTCGAGCCGCCGCTGACGGGCGCCGATACCCGGAGGTCCTCCACCTTCACCTCGCCCGCTCCGAGTGACGCGATGGCGCCCACGGCAGCATCGATCCGCGAGGGATCCGCAACGGTGATCTCGATGCGATCGCCGCCGATCTGGTCCTTCAGCTGCTCTGCCGTTCCATGTGCGATGACCCGGCCGTGGTCGATCACGACGATGTCGTCGGCGAGCTGGTCGGCCTCCTCGAGGTACTGCGTCGTGAGCAGCACGGTCGTGCCCTGGGCGACGAGATTCGAGATGACGCCCCACAGGCCCAGGCGCGAGCGCGGGTCAAGGCCGGTGGTGGGCTCGTCCAGGAACAGGATCGAGGGCTGGGCCACCAGGCTCGCAGCGAGGTCGAGGCGCCGGCGCATGCCGCCGGAGTAGGTGCGCGCAGGACGATCAGCCGCCTCCGTGAGGTCGAACCATTCGAGGAGCTCATCACTGCGCTGCTTCACGTAGGCGGGCGCCAGGTGGTACAGGTCGCCGAACATGCGCAAGTTCTCGCGGCCCGTGAGGTACTCGTCGACCGCTGCGTACTGGCCCGTCAGGCCGATCGACCTGCGCACGCCGTCGGGATCCTTGAGCACGTCGAAGCCCGCGACCTGGGCACGGCCGGACGTGGGCTTCAGCAGGGTCGACAGGATGCGCACGGTCGTGGTCTTGCCGGCGCCGTTGGGTCCGAGGAGGCCGACCACCTGGCCGCGTGGCACGACCAGGTCGACTCCGTCGAGGGCCCGGACGTCGCCGAACTCCTTGACGAGTCCTTCGGCGACGACGGCTGGGGCACTTTCTGCTGCAGGCATGGCGCGAGCCTACGGACCCTGCCCTGGTGGGGGATAGCCTGCCCGCATGGCTGCGCACTTGGAGGAGCTCGTCCATGCGAGCTGGGT
>CAYFLP010000256.1:0-2950 GCA_964344045.1 uncultured Bifidobacteriaceae bacterium | reverse complement strand
TGTGCCGGTCGGACGCGACGACGAAGGTCACCCCTTCCGCCTTCATCTCCTCGACCACCTGCCAGCAGACCTGCTGGAAGTCAGGCTGCCCGACGATGAGCGCGCCGTTGATGACGAAGCCGTCGGCTCCGGTGGCCATCGCGATGGACCACACGAGCCGGCCACGGACCATGCGCGAGGAGTCGCCCAGGTACTTGTCGAGGATCTTGGCGACGCCTGCCCGCTCGACGATCCCCGGGAGCTTGTCGGTGATGTCCTCCGAGCTCATGCCCAGCAGGGCGCCCACCAGGTAGATGTTCTGGCGAACGGTGTAGTTGCGGTGCAGCGCGCCGCCAAGGCCGAGGATGGGCACGAAGAGCAGGCCGCGCTCGATGGTGCCCTCGTCGGGCATGAGCGTTCCTGCGGCCAGGCGCAGCACCTGGTCGCAGCCGGAGTCGCGGTAGCCGACGAGGGCCAGCGCCTCTCCCCGCGGAACGGAGAAGCTGGCATGGCGCAGGAACCAGCTCTCGTCGCGGCGGGCCTCGCCTGCCAGGCGCCGGATCCGGTTCTTGCCCTTGGACCCGCCCCGCCGGGTGCGGCGCGCGAGTTTCACGCCTGCATCGGTGAAGACCAGGGCGGGGTCGAGGCCGGCGTTGACCTTTACACGGGCCATGCCTAGTTCCCCTTCAGGATGCGCGGCTCGAGCTTGCGGAAGACGACATAGCCGATGGCGAAGATGAGCAGCCCGATCGCGGCGGAGACGCCGAAGCCGATCATGGACTCGTGCTCATAGGGCCACCAGCCCACGCGGTACAGGCCGAGCGGGGCGACGAGCGGGTTCAACGCTGCCAGCGGCCGGATGCTGCCTGGGATGTTCACGATCGAGTAGAGGACGGGCGTCAGGTAGAACAGCGCCCGCATGGCGATGCGGACGATGCGTGCCAGGTCGGGGATCACGACGGCCAGCGAGGCAATGAGCAGGCCGAACCCGTACATGATGACGAACTGCAGGACGATGCCCACGGGGAAGAGCACGATGAGCGGCCCCGGCAGGTCGCGGGTCAAGATGACGGCGACCAGGATGACCGGTAGCGACAGGATGAACTCCATCATCGACACCAGAAGCACGCGCAGGATCCACAGCTCGGTCGGCAGCAGGCTCACCCGCAACTGCGCGCGGTTCTTGCGGAAGACATTCGACATCTGCGCGATGCCCTTGGTGAACCACCACCAGGGCAAGATCGCGACCGACAAGAACAGCAGGTACGGCTGCAGGCCCAGGCGGCGCGGGCCCAGGAGCATGGAGAACACGAACCACAGCACGAGCGACATGCCCAGGGGCTCGATGATGGTCCACAGGTAGCCCAGCCGGAACCGGGTGTACTGGCGCTGGAGGTCGCGCAGGACCAGGGTGCGCAGCACCCGACGGTGGCGCCACAGCGCAAGCATGCTCGCTACGATAGGTCACGTCCGCACCTGGCCGGCGAGGTGCCACGCGGATCTCCGCGCGGATCACCGCGCGCACGAGAAGATGACACGACCGGCAGGCGGAGATTGTGAGCACAACAGGTAGGCCCGCTGAGGGCCGGCTGAAGACCCTGAGCCGCAGGGCCGCCCGCAGCGCCGCCCGCAGGCTGCGCAATCTTGCTGCCGAGCCCGATGTCGACATCGACTTCTCCGCCATCCCCGATGCCGATGTAGCGCTGTACTTCGCCGATGCGCCGGCCAAGATCTACCAGCTGGCCCAGTGGCTCCCCGTCTTCGAGGCCGCTCCAGGCGTGCGGACCATGGTCGTGGTGCGCAATGCCGAGACAGCGGCCCTGCTGGCCGGCATGACTCGCCTGCGCGTCGTCTGCGTGCCCCGCTACGAGTCGCTCATGGCCCTGTACGACCGAGTCAGCTTCCATGCAGTCGTCTACGTCAACAACGGCTGGACGAACTTCCAGTCCCTGTCGTTCCAGCAGGCCGTGCACATCCACGTGAACCACGGCGAGAGCGACAAGATCTGCATGGTCTCGAACCAGGCGAAGGCCTATGACAAGGTCTTCGTGGCAGGCGAGGCGGCCGTGCGCCGCCATGCGGCCGCACTGGCGTGGTTCGACGACAGCCACCTCGTCCGGGTGGGGCGCCCCCAGCTCGACCTGCCCGTGCCGCCCGCGCTGCCGGCGAGCGAGCGCTTCACGATCACGTACGCCCCCACGTGGGAGGGCGAGGACGAGGCCAACAACTACACGTCGCTCGATCGCTATGGCCCGGCGATCATCGCTGCCGCACTGGCCCAGCCGTCCGCGCGCATCGCCTACAAGCCGCATCCGCGGGTCGTCCTGAGCGATGACGCAGGAGTGCGGGATGCGCACCGCTCGGTCGTCGCTCTCATCGAGAAGGCCCGGTCCGCAGACCCCTCGGCTGGGCACTCGATCATGCTCGACGGCGACATCCTCGGCCTGATCCGATGCACCGACCTGATGATCGCCGACGTCTCGAGCGTGTCGCTCGACCACCTCTACCTGCGCCCCGAGGCGCCGCTCGTGATCACCGACCGGCGCACCGACCGCGCTCAGCTGCTGCAGGATGCGCCCATCTCGGACGGCAGCCACGTGGTCGACGCGAACACGATCGCCACCCTGGCCGGCGACCTGGCCGCCATGCGATCGGACGACCCGCTCCGCGAGCGCCGTGCCGCCTTGCGCGACTTCTACTTCGACGGCCTGGCGCCGGGTCAGAGCACGGAGCGCTTCTGGCAGGCTGTCCAGGAAGAGATCTCCGCGCATGATGAGGCCCTCCAGGGCCTCAGCCGCGTACGCGTACTCGATATTGGCAATGTCCCGACAGGAGAATCCGCATGACGCTGCAAGCCGTGATCCTCGCCGCAGGCATGGGCACCCGACTCGGCCGGCCGTGGCCCAAGCCGCTGACGCCGCTCTCCGACGGCCGCACGATCATGCAGCAGCAGATGGACAACCTGCGCACC
>CAYFLP010000255.1:0-2968 GCA_964344045.1 uncultured Bifidobacteriaceae bacterium | reverse complement strand
CGACACAAGGTTTAGGAAACCTCTGCTCTATCCCCTGAGCTACGGAGCCGGCCTGCACCTGGTGCCCAGGTGCCCTGAAAGTGTATTGGTGCCGTGCAGGCGTCCGAGCACTAGCCGTTGGCGGATGGTGCTGGTTCGGCGGAAGCTTCTTCCGTTCGCTCGCGAAGTGGCCATAGGCCGAAGAAGTCCGCATGGAACGCAAGGAACGGGAAGGTCACGGCGAGCAGCGCTGATGCGAGCCAGATCTGGCCATCGAAGGTGGGAGGCCCCCACGCCAGGTCGCCCGTCACGTATTGCGCCAGGGCGACGTAGATCCACGCGAGGAAGAGGCCGAGAGCAGCAGCGAAGACCGCGCTCACCAGGCCGCGCAGGGGCTGGGCGAGGGAGCCCAGATGCCCGCCCTCCAGGATGTTCAAGGTCACGATCGAGCCGAACAGGAACGGCACGGGCACAGTGGTGAGGTACTCGGGCGCTGTCATGCCTGCGACGTGGATGCCAAGGTAGGTGACGATCGCTGCGATCGCGAGGCTGATCACCGTCAGGGTCAAGCCGAGAAGCGGCTGCCTCATCATGGCGGCCCGCTTGGTCAGCGGCCACAGCTGGAAGTGAAGGATCAAGAACAGCGCCGCCAGGGTCGTGACGATGTAGACCAGCACTGTCCACGAGTCGAAGGCCCCGGACGGGTCGAGGCCTGGCTGGTAGAAGGGCGCTCCCTGGAGCCAGTCGAAGTTCATGAGCGTGTAGAAGACGGCGGCCGCGATGGCGTACACGGCGATGAGGAGCGTGACCCCGCCGAGCATCGGCCGCTTGATGAGAGTGAACGGCCAGGAGCCCCACGCGATGACGAGGCCGAGTGCGATGGGCACGGAGATGATCACGTACTGGGCTGCCATCGGCGTGGGCGGCGTAACCCCCTGCCCGATCACGGCGACCACGAAGCCCATGACGATGGCCGCGACCACGAGAGCCGAGACGAGGTAGGTAAGGCCCTTGAGCGGCTGGCGAAGCCTCGCCACGGCTGCCGGATGCTGGCCGTGCCACATGCCTCCCACGACGACCGTGAAGGGGATCGCGCACATCAGGTAGACGGATACCCAGTCGCGAAACAGGGACCAGTCGAAGGCTGCGATGAAGAGCAAGGAGATGAGGATGATCGCGAGGGCTGAGGCGATCCCCAGCAGGGGCTGGCGGCGTAAGTTCACGCGCGAAGCCTAGGCCGCCAGGCATGGGCGTGGCCAAGCGAGCACAATTGCGCCATGTCCGCTGAGAATCCCGAGGTCGGCACGTCCGTCGCGACCGGCCCCATCGTCACGAATTACCACGACGTGGGCACCGGCACTCCCGTGCTGTTGCTGCATGGCTCAGGCCCGGGGGTCAGCGCCTGGGCGAACTGGCGCTTCGCGATCGGCGACCTGTCGTCGTCGTTTCGCATGATCGCACCCGACCTGGCCGGCTTCGGCTACAGCGACACCCCCGCTGACTGGGCATTCGGCCGCGATAGCTGGCTGCAGCAGGTCGTCGATTTCATGGATGCCATCGGCATCGAGAAGGCCCATGTGATCGGCAATTCGTTCGGCGGATCGATGGCGCTTGCCCTGGCCATCGCCTATCCCGAGCGCGTGGATCGCCTCGTGCTGATGGGAAGCGTGGGAGTCCCGTTCGAGCTCACCGACGGGCTCGATGCGGTGTGGGGGTACGAACCGTCCGTGGCGAACATGCAGGCGATCATGCAGGTGTTCGCCTACGACACGTCGCTGATCAGTCCCGAGCTCATCGAACTGCGGTACCAGGCAAGCCTGCGGATCCAGGACCACTTCTCCCGCATGTTCCCCGCGCCCAGGCAGCGCTGGGTCGATTCGATGGCGCATCCGGAAGCAGCCGTGCGGGCCCTGCCGCACCCGACGTTGATCATCCACGGGCGCGACGACAAGGTGATCCCGCTGTCGTGCTCGCAGACGCTGCTCGACTGGATCGACAACAGCCAGCTGCACGTGTTCGGCCGCTGCGGGCACTGGACGCAGATCGAGTACCGCGCCGAGTTCGCCGAGCTAGTGCGGGACTTCCTCCAGGCCGGGTAGCCAGGCGGCATGCAGGCCAGGAGGGATGGCAGCTTGGATCTCTACCTGCGCGAGGGGCGCCCCGGCGAGGTCGTCCGGGTCGAGCACGAGCAGTTCTGACGCATCCGGGCCGGTGACCAGGCCGGCGAGCACGATTCCCTCGTCGGTGGGGACGGGGATGAACTCGCCGCCGAAGGTGCCGGGCGGATGCTTGCGCAGCACCAGCCCGCCATCGGCATCCACGATTGCGACCGCACGCGCCTTCGTGTAGTTCGGCGACATGCCCTCGCGCCTGCTCGCCAGGCCCAGGACGAGCCGGTCGCCCAGTTCCACCGGGAAGTCGGCGGGGAGCCCCATCACGTCGTTGAACGAGCTTGCCCCCGTGCGCAGGTCGAGCGACCATTCGCGGACCCCACCGGTAGCCGTCGTCTGCGCAGCCTCCGCTGAGCCGAGCACGCCCGACACGGGTCGGGCAGGGGTGCGAATCGAGATCGTCGCGGTGCGGCCGCGGTCGTCCAGGCTCCTGCGCACGAGACCGGCATGCCAGGCGTAGCAGGGCTCGGTCTCGAACAGCCAGGTGCGGCCGTCATCGCATCGCTCGCGGACCAGCCAGGCGCTGGGTGCCTGCGCATCCCACTCGAGCCCGGCCATGGTGCGCATGAGCGGATGCAGGCCCATGACCAGGAGCTCGGGTTCGTTGCCGTGGGGGGCGACGATGGCGAAGTCGTGCACGTAGTGCGCGCCCGGAAGCTGCAGGGGGGCATCGGGCAGCCAGGTTCCCTCTTGCCGCCGGGTGACGGTGAGGCTCGTGTCGAACCAGTCCATCGACACCATCACGAGCGCGCCCGTGGAGTCGAGGGCGGCATGCGGGACGGTGAACTCCGGCGCGATGCCCGCCAGCGCCGTGCCCT
>CAYFLP010000254.1:0-3086 GCA_964344045.1 uncultured Bifidobacteriaceae bacterium | reverse complement strand
ACTTCTCGCTGGTGAAGTTCAAGAAGCTCGTTGGCGGCGGCTCCATGCAGATCGTCAACCAGACGATCCCGCGCGCACTGCGCAAGCTCGGCTACACCGAGGAGACCATCGAAGCCATCGTCGAGTACATCGGCGAGCACGGCCACGTTGTCGACGCTCCTGGCCTCAAGCCCGAGCACTACCCGGTGTTCGACACGGCCATGGGCCTGCGTTCGATCACCCCGATGGGCCACGTGCGCATGATGGCCAGCGTGCAGCCGTTCATCTCGGGCGCGATCTCCAAGACGGTGAACATGCCCGAGTCCGCGACCATCGAAGAGGTCGAGGAGATCTACTTCCAGGGCTGGAAGATGGGCATCAAGGCCCTCGCGATCTACCGCGACAACTGCAAGGTCGGACAGCCGCTCAGCGATGCCAAGGCCAAGAAGGTCGACGAAGTGGCCGCTGTCGTGGCAGAGGCGATCGTGACCGGCCAGCCGGTGCGCCGACGCCTGCCGAAGTCGCGGCCGAGCCGCACGACCTCCTTCTCGGTGGCAGGTGCCGAGGGCTACATGACCGCGGGCAGCTACGAGGACGGCGCTCTCGGCGAGGTCTTCCTCAAGCTGGGCAAGCAGGGCTCGACCCTTGCGGGCGTGATGGATGCCTTCTCGATCGCGATCAGCATCGCGCTGCAGTACGGCGTGCCGCTCGAGGCGTTCGTGAGCAAGTTCGTCAACATGCGTTTCGAGCCGGCAGGCATGACCGACGACGCTGACATCCGCATCAGCCAGTCGATCATGGACTACATCTTCCGCCGCCTCGCCCTGGACTACCTGCCCTACGACAAGCGCTCGGCCCTGGGCATCTTCACCGCGGAGGAGCGCGCGGCAACTGTCGCGGCAACGTACGCTCCGGCAGTTGCGGCACCCGCAGCCGACCTCGACGACACGATCGAGGCAGCCGCTGACGAGGTGGTCGATGCAGTGGTGGTCGATGCTCCGAAGGCCGCCGGCAAGGCCAGCACGGCGCACTCCAGCGCCGAGCTTCTCGAGGAGATCACCGGCACGGCTTCCGATGCCCCGCTGTGCATGACCTGCGGCATCAAGATGCGTCCGGCCGGCAGCTGCTACGTCTGCGAGGGATGCGGGAGCACCTCAGGCTGCAGCTGATGCCATGAGCCGGACTAGACCTGACTCCGTCGCGGTGTTCGCAGAGGATTGCGATCCTCGGGTTCGGGTGGAAGTCCAGTCCGGCTCCGGGCGCATCGTCCTTGTCAATGGCGCTGCGCCGCAGGTCACTGCGGGCCTCCCCGTCAGGTAGCGGTCCCTGCTGCCTGACGGGCAAGGACGTGTCGGTCGTGATGCCGTCGAAGGGCTGGGCGAGTCACTGCGAGGCAGGGAGGGAGCTGCTGGCCCGATGTCGGAATTGACCAGTCTGCCAAACTGGCGCATCGCCTTGAGCAACGTTCACGACCTCTATGCCGCCCATGGAGCAGATGCTGAGGCCCGCGCCTTGGCGTACGCAGACGTGTACCGAGGCAGGCGTGCGTTGATGGTGTTCGACGTGGTCGCCAGCCGTCAGCGGCGATTCACTTCGCGCGTGCTTCCCATGATTGCTGCGTTCAGTGAGACCCGTTCTGCCGAAAGCCTCCAGGCGCTGGCGGACATGGGGCCACCTCCCCACATCCCGCTTCGCTCGGGCGAAGGGGACACCATGGCGAACGTCGCTGCCGGCCTCATTCGCTACTGCGATGACAGCGGTCTGGGCGAGGAGGATGGCGTTCGCGCGTGGGCAGCGCAGGCCGAGCCCTTCACCCACGCGTCGAAGATCGAGCCCTATGTCGGTCACGTCAAGGGCATGGGTACCGCGCTTTTCGCCTACCTGCGGATGAGATGCGGAGCGAATGCCATCAAGCCAGACCTGCGGGTGCATGCGGGGCTGACTGCCCTGGGGTTCATCGTGCCGAACGATCCTCATGCTCTCCTGGTGCTGGCTCAGGCGATTTCCGTCGAGACTGGCATTTCCCTCCTTGCGCTGGATCAACTGCTGTGGTGGCAAGGGGAACTGCCAGGAAGCGACGCGCTTCCCAGTCCCATGTCGGTCTCGAGTGCGGGCTCCACCTTGCATATGGCCGTCCCAGGTCCGGACGCGACCGCAAGCGAGCTGATGCGGCTGGCTGCGACTATCGACGGATATCGCATTGCGGGCGTGGAGGTGCTCAGTGCACTGGGGAACGCTGTACGCGAGGGTTGGCGAACCAGTGACACGCTGCCCAGTGATCTCATGCTTCTGCGCCTGGCATTGTTCTTCGACTACCGATGCTGGCATCACTATGGTGAAGCCCCGACTGAGCGAACCGGACTGCCGTACCAGCGTGCCCTCGCCGAGGCAATGCGGGAAATGACACCGAAGGTACCGATTGAGCCGGATACATGGGTCGCTGAAGAACTGCGGTCAAGCGCACAGGCGTCGCAGGCCTAGCCGCTCGTGATCCAGGCGGCGATGGCTCCCGTGATGCTCTAGCCAGGCTCCATCTGGGGGTTGTCCTCTGGCTGGCACGTAGATGCGTGGGCAGCCACGATCAGGTGCCTGTGCCGTCGTTGCCGCTATTGCCAGTGCCTCCGTTGATGGCGGTGCCTGCGCCGCCGAGGCCCTTGGCGCCGCCTGTGGCGCCGCCATTGCCACCATTGCCACCAGTAGCGGTGCCGCTTGAAGCCCCGGTCACCATGGCTGCTCCACCCTTGCCACCGGCACCGCCGGTGGTGCCGACCCCGCCGTTGCCTCCGAGCCCTCCGAGCGCCGTACTCGCGCCCGTGCCCGTAGCGGATGCCGTTCCGCCTGCGCCACCCGCGCCTGCCGTGGAACTGCTCGCAGCGCCGCCGACCCCGCCTTGGCCGCCCGTCGCGTGAACTGCACTCACGAGGTTGGTGGAGGTAGCTGCGCCGCCCGCACCGCCCTTGCCTGCGGTCGCCGTGGAGGAGGATGCGCCGCCTTCACCGCCCTTGCCGCCGGTTGCCAGGCTGGCCGTATCGCTCGTTGCCGCGCCGCCGTCACCGCCAGCGCCTGCGGTACCCGTAGCGGTGGTGCCGCCGTTGCCGCCGATTCCG
>CAYFLP010000253.1:0-3089 GCA_964344045.1 uncultured Bifidobacteriaceae bacterium | reverse complement strand
CATACTCAGGGCATGTCGCTAGGCCGGGTGCTCGTCGTCGAGGACGAGCAGTTCACGCGCACCATGCTCACGACGGCACTGTGCGCGATGCGATTCGAGGTGTCCGCGGCCTGCGGCACTGCCCGCGATGCACTCGATGCGGCCCGGACGAGCCCGCTCGACATTGCCCTGCTGGATCTCGACCTCGGCCCAGGGCCGTCGGGCATCGACGTCGCGCACGCCCTGCGCGGGATCCATCCCGCCCTCGGCATCGTCATGCTGACGAGCTACTCCGACCCGCGGGTGAAGGATCCTGCCGAGCGACGGCTGCCCCGTGGAACCCGCTACATCGTCAAGAGCTCCGTCGCCGATGTCACCGCGCTGCGTGACGTGCTCCTTGCTGCGGCCAACGCCCCCCTGTCGGTCGGGTCGCCCCCGGCCGGGCTGCCTTCGCTCACCGGCAATCAAGCGCTGGTGCTCGGCTACGTGGCCGCCGGGCTGACCAACAGCGAGATCGCGGAGTACCTCGGCGTGAGCGAGAAGGCGGTCGAGCGCACCATCGCCAGGACAGCGGTTGCACTCGATATCGCTCGCGCGTCGGGCAACCAGCGGGTACTCCTCGCCCGCGCCTACCTGGAATTGGCGGGCAAGCCCCTTCCGTCGAGGCCATGAGCCCGGCCTGGGGCTCGACGGGCGGGTCACCGCTGTCACGCGCAGTGCGGCCGTCCAGGGGAGTGCTGGTGGCCTATGCCTGTGCATCCATCATCGGTGCGCTCATCGCAGTTCCTCCCGGCAGCCGCCTGCTCACGGTCGCCCTTGCGTGCGCCTTGCCCACCGCCGCAGGGGTGGTTGTCCTGTTCGGCTGCGTCAGGGCCGTAGCGGCAGTGCGCGGATCTCGGCCACTCGTGACCATTGGCGAGCTGATCGGATGCGCTATCGCAGCCGGCACCGTCCGCGGCACCGTCTTGTTCCTGGTGGAGACGCGCGCTGGGCTGCAGCCTGGTGCGCCAGCGGCGCAGATCGTGAGCTCTGCACTGTCAGCGACGGTCTGGGTCGTGATCGCGGCCCTGGTCTTCGACAGCAACCGCATCTACCGCGAGCGCTACCGTGCGATGGTCCTCCAGCGAGCGCTGTCCGCTCGAGCGGAAGGCTCTGCACCGCACGATCGCGAGCTCCTGCCGGCCGTTGCCGAGATGAAGGCGGCACTCGTCGGCGTGGCCGAGGGAGTCACCGACGACCCAACCCCCGAGCAGCTCCGCGCTGTCTCGTCGGCGATCCGGCTGGAGATCGAAGAGCGCCTCCGGCCGCTCAGCCATCGCCTGTGGTTCGGGCACGATGAGCATGAACCGCAGCCGCGCTGGACCAGGCTCATGCGCGATGGCCTTGCAGCCTTCACCGTGCCCGCGGCGTTCGTGGTGTGCGCCTGGGCCGTTGCCTCGTTCGTGGGAGGCATCGCGCTCTTCGGATTCGAGCGGGGGATGGCCGCCGCGCTGATGTCTGCGGCAGTCCTGGCCATCGCCCTGGCCATCGGGAAGTGGGCCGTCGGACGACGCCCGGGCCCGGCAGCAGGCGTCGCCGCCTGCCTGCTCGCATCCGTGGCCACGGTGGTCGTGCCGGATCGGCTGCTCCAGCTCGCGGGGGTGAGCAGCGAGCTTGACTGGGCGCGACCGCTGCCGTACCTCATCATGGTCGCGCCTGGATTGCTGATCGGCGGCAGTGCTGCGGTGCGCCTGGCGTCCGCTGACCGCGATGTTGTCCTGGCCATCGCCGGCCGGCAGCCCGGAAGCATTCCCTCTGCTTCCGAGAACCGCCAGGCGGCGGCATTCCTCCACAACTCGCTGCAGTCCGAGCTCGTCGGGCTCGCGATGCAGCTGGACGCAGCAGCCGAGGCAGGCGAGGCCTCGGAAGCCACCGCGGCCCTGGAACGCCTGCATGGCCTGCTGGCGAGGTCGGTGTCGGATGACTTCGCCGCCCTGCGCAGCGACCCGGCCCAACGCCTGCGGCAGGCGGCCGAGGCATGGCGGGGAATCTGCGACATCGAGGTCGACCTCGACCCGGCCGCCGCCGCTGATGGGCGCCTGCCGGCCGCCGTGCAAGTCTGCGAGGAGCTCATGGCGAACGCGGTGCGGCACGGAGGAGCCACGAAGGCCGAGGTGCGGCTCCATGCGCTGGCCGACGGGCTCGAGGTGAGCCTGACGTCCGACCAGGGCCCGCCCGAGGTCGGCGAGCCCGGACTGGGGACGGGCTTCATGGCCGGGGTCGGGGCGTCTGCCTGCGAGGTCGACCAGGCGGGCGGCCGTACTCGCCTGCGCACCGTGATCCGCTGAGGGCGAACGGATTTGGGTGCTCGGCCGGTCGGGGCGCTTGTGGGGCCGTAGTACCGTGTTGAGGTGGACGTGAAGCGAATCCTGCGCGGGCCGGTCTTCTGGATCGCCCTGGCCGTGCTGTTCGTCCTCATCGGGTCGTCCTTCATCTCGGGCATCGGCGCACCGACCGACATTGACACCAGCGTCGCGATCACCGACATCACCCAGAACAAGGTCGATACCGCGACGATCGTCGACCGCGACCAGGTCATCGACCTGACCCTCACCGACGGCACGAAGGCCCGGGCCGAGTACGTCGAAGGCCAGGGAGTCCGGCTGCAGGAGCTGCTGCAGGCCAAGGTCGACGAGGGCAAGCTCGCTGGCGGCTACAACGTCGAGGTGCCGAGCGAGAACCTGCTCGTGACTCTCCTGATCTCGCTGCTGCCCGTGGCGCTCATCGTGCTGCTGTTCTTCTTCCTCATGAGCCAGATGCAGGGCGGCGGCTCGAAGGTCATGAGCTTCGGCAAGTCCAAGGCCAAGATGATTACCAAGGACATGCCGCAGACCACCTTCGCTGACGTAGCAGGTGCGGACGAGGCCGTCGAGGAGCTGCAGGAGATCAAGGACTTCCTCGCCGATCCCGCGAAGTTCCAGGCAGTGGGCGCGAAGATCCCCAAGGGCGTGCTGCTCTACGGCCCCCCCGGCACGGGCAAGACCTTGCTCGCGCGCGCGGTTGCGGGCGAGGCGGGCGTGCCCTTCTTCTCGATCTCGGGCTCGGACTTCGTCGAGATGTTCGTGGGCGTC
>CAYFLP010000252.1:0-3097 GCA_964344045.1 uncultured Bifidobacteriaceae bacterium | reverse complement strand
GCCCTGGGCACCGGCCCTGTCCGTGGTGGGCGTATCCGGGTCAGGTGTCGTGCTTGCCCTCGTCGGCGCCAGCGCTGTCGCGGCAGTCGACGGCCGACGGAGCCCGAGCGTACGGGGGACCGGCGAACGGGGGACCGGCCCGGATGGCCGCCGGCCCTTCGACACCAGGTGGGCCGTCGTTGCCGCGATCGCCCTTGCCGCACTTGTCGCACTACCGCGCATGATCGGCCTCCCGCCCTCCAGCGGCACCCTCTCTGTCGCGGTCGTCCAAGGGGGCACCCCGCAATTGGGCATGGGCGCCATGGACGTGCGCCGCGCGGTGCTCGACAACCACGTGCGCCAGACCCTCGGCCTTGCCCGTGACATCGCCGCGGGCACCGCTGCGCAGCCCGACCTGGTCATCTGGCCGGAGAATGCGAGCGACATCGATCCGCTTGCCGACGCTTCGGCCGCGAGTGCCATCACCGCTGCAGCACGTGCCGTCGATGCGCCGATCCTCGTCGGCGCCGTGCTCGCAGCCCGCACGCCAGACGGCACCGTCGTGGCCGACGGGGTGTGGAACGCGGGGATGCTGTGGCTGCCCAGCGGCAAGCCAACCCAGGTGTACGTCAAGAACCACCCGGTGCCCTTCGGCGAGTACATCCCCTTCCGCCAGCAGTTGGCCGGGCTCATCGGCAGGTTCGACCGCGTGCCGCACGACTTCCTCGCCGGCGACAAGCCCGGCATCATGCAGGTCGGCTCGGCGACCATCGGCGATGTCATCTGCTTCGAGATCGCCTACCCGGACGTGGTCGATGCGGTGGCCGGCGGGGGAGCGCAGCTCATCGCGGTGCAGACCAACAACGCGACGTACGGCGGAACCGCGCAACCCGATCAGCAGTTGGAGATCTCGCGAGCGCGCGCGATCGAACAGGGGCGTGTCGTCGCCATCGCGGCAACGACAGGCGTCAGCGCCTTCATCGGCCCTACGGGGGAGGTTCTGGCATCGATGCCCCAGGGCCGCACGGGCTACCTGGTCGAGCAGGCGACTCTCGCTGACCAGCGCACCCTTGCCTCGACGTGGGGGAGCCTGCTCGAGGCACTCACCTGCGCAGTCGCAGCCGGTGCCCTCGTCGCCGCTCTTCTTCGCAGCGCTCGGCAGCGCCGCCGGGCACGCCACCCGTCGGCGTCCCTTAGTCTGGGCCCGTGAGCGTGACCGACTTCTCCGACCTCGGGCGCATTGTCGTCATCATCCCGACCTTCAACGAGAAGGAGAACCTGCCGGTCATCGTCCAGCGGGTCCGCACGTCCGTTCCCGAGGCCCACGTGCTCATCGCCGACGACAACTCACCTGACGGCACCGGGCGCATCGCCGATGAGCTTGCCTCCGCCGACGACCACATCCATGTCATGCACCGCCTCGGCAAGGAGGGGCTGGGTGCCGCTTACCTGGCCGGCTTCGCGTGGGCCCTGCAGCAGGGCTACGACGTCGTCTGCGAGATGGATGCCGACGGCTCCCACCAGCCCGAGCAACTGCCCCGCCTGCTTGATGCCCTCCGCAATGCCGATCTCGTCCTCGGCTCGCGCTGGGTGCCGGGCGGCGGCACGGTCAACTGGCCCAGGTCCCGGCAGTTCATCTCGCAGGGCGGCAGCACCTACGCGCGACTGATGCTCGGCGTGCCCGTGCGTGATGTCACCGGCGGCTATCGCGCCTTCCGCGCCGACACCCTGCGTGGCCTCGACCTGCACGAGGTCGCCTCGCAGGGCTACTGCTTCCAGATCGACCTCGCGTGGCGTGCCTTGCAGCGGGGAATGCGCGTGCGCGAAGTGCCCATCACCTTCGTCGAGCGCGAGGTCGGAACCAGCAAGATGAGCCGCAAGATCGTCGTCGAGGCCCTGTGGCGCGTCACGGCATGGGGGATAGACGACAAGGTCACCCGAGTGCGCCGTCGGGCCGCCGAACGTCGGCGCAACCAGTAGGCCACGGTCCAGACATGCCACGACTGCGCCTGCTGGGCATCGGCTACCTGCTCCTGGAGTTCGCCACCTTCATCGCCCTCGGGGTCCTGCTGGGCTGGGGCTGGGCTTTCGTCCTGTTCCTCGCCGGCATTCCGATCGGGGCCGTGGTGATCCGCTATGCCATCCGCCGTGCTGACGCGCTGGCAGTGATGGGCGGCCTGGCCTTCATGATCCCCGGGCTCTGGTCTGACCTGCTGGGCCTGGCCCTGGCGCTGCCCTTCACGCAGCGACGGCTACGCGGACGCATGGACGCCTGGGCCCAGTCGAAGGTGGTGGCGATGAGGTTCCCGGGGTACCAGGGCGATGTGGTGCAGGGCGTGGTCATCCACGAGGAGGCCACCTGGACCCAGGAACCGCCTCCGACAGACCAAGGGCCGCCCGGAATGCCCGGACGACCCTCGATCGGCGACTAGCCCGGTCAGGCGCTCTTGGCGAGCAGGCCCTCTCCACGCATCTGATGCAGCAGTTCCAGCCGTTCGGCCAGGAGTTCTTCCAGGTCGGCACGGGTGCGGCGCTCCAAGAGCATGTCCCAGTGGCTGCGCACATGGCGTGCGGGGGCCGCTTCGGGAGCCTCGATTCCCGGTCGAACAGCTGTTCGACCGCAGCGGCACAGCCACTCGTACGGGATTTCCTCGGCCTCGACGGAGAAGGGCACCAGGGTGCGATGCCCGGCCGAGCACTCATAGGCAGTCGGCAGCCGCTCGGCCAGGTCAACGTGGTTGTCGTTCTCGTAGCTCAGCGCGCCCAGGCGGGTGCCGCGCATTGACTCGGCCATGATGCGTCCTCCTTGCGGCGCTGGATGTGCGCCCTGGTGGGTATCGGCTGCGACCCGAGGGTCGCGTGCCGGTATGACGCGGCTGTGATTCCCCGGGTTCCCCCGGCTGAAACCCTGGCCAGTTTGGCCGATAAGGTGGATTATGACATTTCTCAGATGTCCGCCGCACGGCTACGAGCAGCTGAGCTCGTTGAACGAGAGCCCCTCCTCCTGGGCAAACGTCAGGGGCGCCGCCACCGGATGGTGACGGCGCCCCTGACGAAGAACGTGCGCTGACTAGGAAGCCAGAGCCTGCGACTTGATCTTGTCGAACTCGGCCTGGGT
>CAYFLP010000251.1:0-3112 GCA_964344045.1 uncultured Bifidobacteriaceae bacterium | reverse complement strand
TCGGTGGTGGCCCTGGTCGCAGGCGCACTCGTGATCGCCTGGCTGATGTGGCGCCTGGTCGAGGAGCCGGCACGCGAGTGGATGCGTGGGCTCTCGGGAGCGCGGCGCAAGCCGACGGAAGAGGCCGGAGAGCAGATCGCCGAGGCCGCGCACGTGGGAGACAGCGCTGCTCCCGTCGACGTGCCGGGCGACGAGTCAGGCCCGGCCGGCGAGGCCGGAGAGAAGTAGCTCGACCTCTCGGTCGGTGTCTGGGCGAATCACCTCGCCGGTGGCAACCATGACGAAGGCCCCGCTCACCTGGGCCACGTCGATGCCGCGGGCGCGTGCCCAGGCGAGGCGATAGATCGCCAGCTGCATCGGATGCAGGCCCCGGGCACTGCCCGTCTTCCAGTCGACGACCTCGAACCTGCCCGAGGCCTCGTCGTCGTCGTCCGCGAACACCGCATCGATGCGGCCCACGACCACTCGGCCTGCGACCAGGAGGGAGAAGGACTCCTCGATGGCCACCGGGCGCCGCTCGGCGTAGGGACTTGCCTCGAAGGCCTCCTGCAGCCTGGCCAGGTCTGCATCCGAGCCGATGTCGGCATCGGCGGCACCGGGAAGGTCATCGGGGTCGAGCAAGGGCTGCTGGCCGTACCTGGTCTCGATCCAGGCGTGCAGGCGAGTTCCGCGCCGGGCGGCCGGCGCGGGAGCCGCAGGCATGGGCCGCACGAGATCAGCGGCGACCTGGGCGGGATCCTCCAGTGCACGGATCACCGTTGTCGCAGACACGGAGTCGGGCAGGCGGACGACCCGCACCCGGGAACGCCGCGCCCGGGCCTCGTCGATCAGGCCGGCCATCACGACGTCCCACTCGGCGACCTGCACATCTGCGTGCGACGGCGCACCGGGCATGCCCGGTAGCGCCGACTGGACCGCAGCGACCTCCGCCATGGAATCGGCCACGGCGCGCAGCCGCTCCACGTAGTCCGGGTCCGGCGCGAGCGGCCACGGTGCGCGAGCGCGGGCCGGACTGGCCTGCGGGTTCACCGCATCGTCGGCGGGCGCATCGGCCCACAGCGCCACCGTGCCATGCCCGTCGAGGCAGAACTCGTGTACCGCGCGAAGGAAGCGGTCAGGCCCGCGTGGCGTGGACTGGGTCGGGCCCCACCAGTGCCCGCTGACCGCGAGCCCGCGCTCGGCCCGGGTGAAGGCCACGTAGGCGAGGCGCTGCTCCTCGAGGTCATCGACGGTGCGTAGCACCTGCCGGTAGGCATCGTGGTCCTTGCGCCTGGGTTCCGCGTCGCGATCGGGGAACGACGCGAGGTCGTCGGTGCAGTCGGCGCGCAATGGCCACGGCACCGCCTTGGCACTGGTGGTCCAGGCGGGACGGCCGCGTCCGGTGGGGAAGGATCCATCGGCGACGAAGGGCACGAAGACGTACGGGAACTCCATGCCCTTGGACTTGTGGATGGTGAGCAACTGCACCGCATCGGATGCACCCGCGACATCGAGCTCGATGTCGACGTCGAGCCGCTCGGCATCGCGCAGCGCAGCGAGGAAGGCGCCTAGGCCCATGCGCCCGTCGGGATCGATGAATTCCGCGGCGAGCTCGATGAAGGCGGCGATGGCCTGCTCCTGCTGCCGCGCGACATCGGGCATCGACTGCGAAGCCTCGACGGCAATGCCCGTAACGTGCAGAACCCGCCCGATCAGGTCGGCGAGCGGCTCGCCGGCATGGCGACGCAGGTCGTGGATCGCTGCGCTGATGCCCGCGAAGCGGCGCCAGGCCTCCGGCGAGTAGCGCTCGGGGCTGCCAGGCTCGTCGAGCGCCTCGGAGAGGGAGATGTTCTCGGACATGTCGGTGCCCGCCACGGCGTCATCGAGGGCGCGCGCGAGATCCTCGTGCTCCTGCCGGCCACGGCCGCCTGCCAGGTGAGCGGCTCGCGCGCCGAGCGCTGCGAGATCGCGCGGGCCGATGCGCCAGCGCGGCCCGCTCGCAATGCGCAGGAACGCCGGGTTCGCGGTGGGGTCGTGGATGACCTCGAGCCACGAACGCAGGTCGATGACGGCCGGCTGGGCAAGCAGGGCCGCCGCGCCCACCAGCTGCGTGGGGATTCCGCGCAGGCGCAAGGCCCGGTCGACCTCGACGAGGTCGCGCGAGGTGGCGGCGAGCACCGCGATATCGCGCCATGCCGCGCCGCCGGCATGGGTCGCATCGACCTGGCCGGCCAGCCACGTGATCTCGTCCTGGTAGGTCTCGAAGAGCGCGCATGAGACATGGCCCGGGCCCTTGTCGTTGGGGCCAGGCGTGAGCTTGCCGACGCCGCTGTGCACCTCGCGCAGGTGCGCGGAGACGCGATTGGCGACATCGAGGATCGCGGGCCCCGAGCGTCGGTTCTCGGTGAGCTGATGCCGGTCGGCTGGCACTCCGCCATGCGCGAAGTGCTCGGGGAAGTGCTCGATGTTGTCGACACTTGCCCCACGCCATCCATAGATGGCCTGGCATGGGTCGCCCACCGCCATCACCGCGGTGCCCTGCGGGCCGAAGATGGCCTGCAGGGTGCGCCGCTGGGCGATCGAGGTGTCCTGGTACTCGTCGAGCAGCACTGCCGCGAAGCGGGATCGCACCTCCGCAGCGACCTCGGGGAACCCCTCGACCAGCTGCAGCGCCAGCCGGATCTGGTCGGCGAAGTCGATGAGGTCATGGGCGGCCTTGTCGGCATGCCACTCGACCAGCAGCTCTGCGAGCAGTGCGCGGGTGCGTGAGGTGTCGCGCATTTCCTGGGCGATCACCTGCGGCTTGGGCCAGCCGGAGACGTAGTCGATCATCGCCGCGTCGAAATCACGTACGTCCGCCGGCGTGAGCGCCAGCTCCGTGAGCTCGTCGTCGAGGGCCAGGAGGTCGCTGGCAAGCGACACCGGCGACTTGCCCAGGGTGGACAGGGGCAGCGTGGTGCGGCAGACCAGTCGATAGGCCATCTGGCTGCGCAGGCCGGGCGACATGACCGTGGCACCGGGCTCGCGACCCAGGCGGATGGCGTTCTCGGAGACGATGCGGGCGGCGAAGGAGTGGTACGTGAGCACTTGGGGCTCGCCCAGCTCGTCGAGGTGAGCGTCGAGGTGAGCGTCG
>CAYFLP010000250.1:0-3114 GCA_964344045.1 uncultured Bifidobacteriaceae bacterium | reverse complement strand
AACATGACGGGCGTCGGGCAGGACTACGAGGTCCCGACTGCCGCCGACCTCGTCCTCGACGGCAGTGGTGCGCTCGAGGCTGCGGTCGATCGACTGGTAGCCGCGGTACTGGGGGAGTAGTGCCCGGGGGCCGGACCGCGCGGAAGCGTCGGGGCGCCCCTCTGGAATACTCACAACGCTATGTCTGCGCCTAATTCCTCCTTCGACCCCAAGCAGGTCGCGAGCCTCGATGCCGCCGCCATCGACCAGATGGTGGCCGATGCCGTCGCAGCGATCGCGGGAGCAGGAGACCTCGCCCAGCTCAAGGACGTGCGCCTGGCCCATGCGGGCGACCGTTCTCCCCTGGCACTGGCCAACCGCGAGATCGGCGCCCTGCCCCCGGCTGCCAAGGCCGAGGCCGGCAAGCGCGTCGGGCAGGCTCGCAACGACGTGAAGAACGCGCTCGAGGCCCGCCAGGCGACCCTCGAGGCGGAGCGCGACGAGCGGGTCCTCGTCGAGGAGGCCGTCGACGTCACGCTTCCGGTCGATCGCGACCCACTGGGTGCCCGGCATCCGCTCACCACCCTCATGGAACGGGTGGCGGACGTCTTCGTCTCCATGGGCTATGACGTGGTCGAGGGCCCCGAGGCCGAGGCCGAATGGGTGAACTTCGACGCGCTCAACATCCCGCCGGACCATCCCGCGCGCACGATGCAGGACACCTTCTTCGTCTCCTCGCCCGACAGCGGCGTCGTGCTGCGCACCCACACCTCGCCGATCCAGATCCGCACGATGCTCGACCGCGACCTGCCCATCTACGTGATCGCGCCAGGCCGGGTCTACCGCACCGACGAGCTCGATGCGACGCACACTCCCGTGTTCCACCAGGTCGAGGCCCTCGCGGTCGACAAGGGCATCACGATGGGCGACCTGCGGGGCACCATCGACCACTTCGCCGAGGCGATGTTCGGCGAGGGCATCCGCACGCGCATGCGTCCCTCCTACTTCCCCTTCACCGAGCCCAGCGCCGAGGTCGACCTGCTCTGCTTCGTCTGCCGCGGCGAGTCGGTCGACAATCCCGACAACCCCTGTCGCACCTGTGGCAGCGAGGGCTGGATCGAGTGGGGCGGCTGCGGCATGGTCAACCCGCGCGTGCTCCGAGCAGTCGGCATCGACCCGGACGTCTACCGCGGGTTCGCATTCGGCATGGGCGTCGAGCGCACGCTGATGTTCCGCAATGGAGTGAGCGACATGCGAGACATGGTCGAAGGCGATGTGCGCTTCTCGCTTGCATTCGGACTGGAGGCCTGATGCGCGCCCCCCTGTCGTGGCTGCGTGAGCTCGTCGACATCCCCGCCGGCCAGACTGGCCGGGATGTCGCGGCGCGCCTGATCCGTGCCGGCCTCGAGGTCGAGACGGTCGAGACCACGGGCGCGGGCGTAGTGGGCCCGCTCGTCGTCGGGCGCGTCCTCGAGATCGAGGAGCTCACCGAGTTCAAGAAGCCGATCCGCTGGTGCCAGGTGCAGGTGGGCCCGGACACGGTCAACGGCATCATCTGCGGTGCCCGCAACTTCGCTGCAGGCGACCTCGTCGTGATCGCGCCGGCCGGTACCGAACTGCCCGGTGGCTTCACGATCAGCGCGCGCGAGACCTACGGCAAGGTCTCCAACGGCATGATCTGCTCCGAGCGCGAGCTCGGCCTAGGCGACAATCACGACGGCATCATGGTGCTGCCCGCGGGCGCAGCCGCGCCCGGCGACGATGCGGCAGCCCTCATCGGCATCGGCGACGAGATCCTCGACATCGCAGTCACGCCCGACCGCGGCTATGCGCTGTCGATCCGGGGCATCGCGCGCGAGGTCGCCATCTCCTACGGGCTGGCCTTCGACGATCCGGGCGAGGCCCTGGTCGACCTCCCCGCACCGACCTCGGGCCATCCGCTCCAGGAATGCGCGACGGAGGACCCGGCCGGCTGCGACCTGTTCACCATGCGCACGATCGTCGGCTTCGATCCGAAGGCCGCCTCGCCGCTGTGGATGCAGCGCAGGCTGGTCGCCAGCGGCATGCGTCCCGTGTCGCTCGCTGTCGACGTCACGAACTACGTGATGCTCGAACTCGGCCAGCCGCTGCATGCGTACGACCTGAACAAGCTCAAGGGCATCGTGCGCGCGGGCTGGGCGCGAGAGGGCGAGCCCTTCGAGTCCCTCGATCACGTCAAGCGCACCCTGCGCAGTGATGACCTCGTCATCCGCGATGACACAGGCGTCATCGGCCTGGCCGGGGTCATCGGCGGGCTCCACTCCGAGATCGACGACGACACCACTGCCATTGCCCTCGAGGCGGCTCACTTCGTGCCCGAGGTCATCGCGCGCGCCGGCCGCCGTCACAAGGTGTCCAGCGAGGCGGGCCGACGCAACGAGCGCGGAGTCGACAGCGACCTCGCTCCCTACGCCTCCGCTCGAGCGGCCGCGCTCCTGCTGGAGTACGGAGGGGGCCAGTACGCCGGCATGACCGCCGTCGAGACGCCCTCGGATGCGGCCGAGATCGCCATCGATGCCTCGCTGCCGAGCGAGGTCGCGGGCATGCCCATCGGTGCCGACACGGTCATCGCCATGCTCACCGCGGTGGGCTGCGAGGTCGAGCAGATCGACGGCCGCCTCCATGTCACCCCTCCGTCATGGCGCCCGGACATCACCGATCCGGCAGACCTCGTCGAGGAAGTCCTGAGGCTGGTGGGCTACGACCTGCTGCCCTCGACCTTGCCGACTGCTCCGCTCGGCCGTGGCCTGACCACCGCCCAGCGGGTTCGCCGCAGGCTCGGCATCGCGCTGGCCGCGCGCGGCATGGTCGAAGTGCTCAGCTATCCCTTCGTTGGGGAAGGCGAGCTCGAGGCCTTGCGCATCGTCGAGGGAGACGTCCGTGCGCGCACTCCGCGCCTGGCGAACCCGCTCTCGGAGGAGCAGCCGAGCATGCGCGGAACCTTGCTGGCCGGCCTCGTCGCGGCCGCGAAGCGCAATGCAGGTCGCGGCAACACGGACATCGCCATCTACGAGATCGGCCGGGTCTTCCAGGGAACGGTCGCGAGCGAGGGGGGCGAGCGCCCCGGCGTGCAGTCGCGCCCCGGCGAGGCAGACT
>CAYFLP010000249.1:0-3148 GCA_964344045.1 uncultured Bifidobacteriaceae bacterium | reverse complement strand
ACCTGGACGCCGTCGGCGGGCAGCCGCTCCTGCCAGCGGCCCGGCAGGCATGGCTGGCGGCGGCCGACCAGGGGTGGTCCGATCCGGCCCGCCTGCACCCCCAGGGGCGCCGCGCCGGCCTCCTGCTCGACACCGCCCGGGCGAGCCTGGCCGAGCGGCTGGGCGTGCGCCCGGCCGACGTGTACTTCACATCATCGGGCCCCACGGCCGTCCAGGTCGCCGTTCAGGGCCTCACCGCCCGCGCCGGGCTCGCCCCGAGTCCGCGCAGGGTCGTGCTCGGCGCCGTGGAGACGATGGCCGTGCGACAGCCCGCCGAGCAGTGCGCAGGGGAAGTGGTCATCGTCCCCGTGGATGCCACCGGTCGCGTCGACGCCGAGGCCTGGCGTGCGGCCGTGGTGCCCCCAGGTGCGAGCCGGACTGCGCCGGCACTCGCGTGCCTCCAGGCGGCCAACCCCGAGGTCGGCACCCGGCAGCCGCTCGCACTCGCTGCCGCTGCCTGCCGCGAGGCCGGAGTGCCGCTCCTCGTCCACGCAGTACAGGTGCTCGGACGCGACAGCGTGCCGCGCGACTGGGATGTGCTCGCTGCCTCCGCCCGCGACTGGGGAGGGCCGGCCGGAGTCGGGATCCTCGCCGTTCGGCCCGGGGCGGCCTGGCAGCCCGACCAGTCGCCCGACCGCGGCTGGGTCAACGGCTTCCCCGACGTGCCCGGTGCCGTTGCAGCGGCCGCGGCATGGGAGTACCTCGAGGCCGCGCGCGAGGAGGAAGCCGTTCGCGCACGCGAGGGCATTGCCCGGCTGCGCCGCCAGCTGCCCGAAGCGGTCGACGGCCTCCTCGTGACGGGAGCCGACGAGGACCGGTTGCCTCACGTCCTGACGATGGTGATCGATGGAGTGGTCGGCGAGAGGGTCGTGCATGCGCTCGCCGGGCGCGGCATCAGCGTGGCAAGCGGGTCCGCGTGCGCCTCCGATGCCCGCATGGCAAGTGCGACGCTCGCGGCGATGGGCCTGGGCGAGGGGGCGAGCCTGCGCGTGTCCTTGCCACTGGGGTTCTCGGACGAGAGCGTCGATGCCCTGCTGCGCGAGCTTCCCGAGATCGTCCGAGAGGAAAGAGCATGAGCACTCCCCCGGTTGCCCCGCGCGCACTCGGTGCCCAAGGCCCTGCGGTCGGGCCCGTCGGGCTCGGCTGCATGCCGATGTCGTCCGTGTACGGGCCCGCCGACGAGGCCGGCGCCCACGCGGCCCTCGAGGCCGCACTCGCTGCGGGCAGCACGCTCTGGGACACCGCGAACGTGTACGGAGCCGGGGGCAACGAGCGGCTCATCGCGCCCGTGCTCGCGCAGCACCGTGATGAGGTCGTCATCGCGACGAAGTTCGGCTTCACCCCCGAGGGCACGATCAGCGGGCACCCCGACGATGCCCGTCGCTGCATCGACGAGAGCCTCGCGCGGCTGGGCGTCGACTCCGTCGACCTGTGGTACCTGCACCGCGTGGATCCGCAGGTTCCCATCGAGGAGACCGTCGGAGCGATGGCAGCACAGGTCGAGGCCGGAAAGGTGCGCCACCTGGGCCTCAGCGAGGCCAGCGCCGACTCGCTGCGGCGGGCGAGCTCCGTGCATCCGATCGCGGCACTGCAGAGCGAATGGTCGCTGTGGACCCGCGACATCGAGGCCGAGGTGCTGGGTGCCGCACGCGCATGCGGAACTGCCATCGTGGCCTACTGCCCGCTCGGTCGCGGCATGCTCGCAGGGGCGCTGAACCACGTCGATGAGCTCGGGGCGGACGACTACCGGCGCACCGGCCCCCGTTTCGCCGACGAGGCGTTCGAGGCAAACCGACGTGCCATCGCGGGCTTCCTCGACTTCGCACGCGAACGAGCATGCACGCCAGGGCAATTGGCCATTGCCTGGCTGCTGGCGCAAGGCGACGACGTCATCCCGATCCCCGGCACGCGCAAGGCCGAGCATGCGCGCGAGAACGCGGCCGCGGCCGGCCTCGTCCTGACCCACGAGGACTGCGCACTGCTCGAGAGCCTCGTTCCGACTCCCGTCGGCGCGCGCTATGCGCGCGAGCACGCGTACGGCGACTCGCCGCCGGCGTCCTGACGCCGGCGCGATCACTTCACAGGGCGGGTTCCAGCGGAAGCGCCCGGGCAAGCTGCGCGAGGTAGGCCGTGCGAGGCACTTCCACCACGCCCAGCGTGGCGAGGTGCTCCGTGCGCCACTGCACGTCGAGCACTCGGGGGCCGCCGGCGGCGCGCAGCAGCTCGACCAGGCCGACCAGGGCTGCCTTGGAGGCATCGCGCCCCAGGTGGAACATCGACTCGCCCGCGAAGAGCCCGCCGACCTCGATTCCGTAGAGTCCGCCGGCCAGCGAGCCGTCGGGCTCCCACGCCTCCACCGAATGGGCCCAGCCCATCCGGTGCAGCTGGGTATAGGCATCAGTGATCTCGTCGTTGATCCAGCGGCCCTCGCGGCCAGGGTCGGCGCAGGCTCGCATGACGTCGTCGAAGGCACGGTCCACCGTGATCGAGTAATGCCTGCACGACTTCGCGAGCGACCGCGTGACGCGCAGGCCGTCGAGCGGCAGCACCCCACGCGGATCTGGGGACCACCAGGCGAGGTCGCCGTCGAGGTGCATCGGGAACAGCCCTGCCCGGTAGGCGGCAAGGACGGTCGAGGGCTCGAGGTCGGCACCGATGGCGACGACATCCTCGTCCGCCGCCCAGTCCTGCGGCGGCGGGAAGTCCCACCTGCTCGGCCCGGGATCTACGCGCATCGTGACGGATCGGGCAGCACGCGGTGCGGCTACGGGCGCGGGCAGCTGACGTGCGCCTCGACCTCGGCAGCGGCGTCGTCGCCATAGGCGACTGCCATGCGGTCGAGGAAGTGCTTGCGGGCCAGTTCGTACTCCTGCGTGCCCACGGTCTCGATCACATAGGTGGCAAGGAGCGAGCCGACCTGGGCCGAGCGCTCGTCCGAGACGCCCCAGGCCTGGCCGGCAAGGAATCCGGCACGGAAGGCGTCGCCCACCCCGGTGGGATCCGCGCGGCGCTCCTCCTCGGGCACGCTCACCTGCACGGGCGCCTCGCCGCGGCGCTCGATGCGGGCACCGTCGGCGCCCAGGGTCGTCACCCGGGTCTCGACGATGGC
>CAYFLP010000248.1:0-3210 GCA_964344045.1 uncultured Bifidobacteriaceae bacterium | reverse complement strand
GCATCGACGTCGTCGTCGGCACGCCCGGCCGCATCATCGACCTGGCCAACCGCCGCGACCTCGACCTGTCGCACGTGCGTGTGCTCGTGCTCGACGAGGCCGACGAGATGCTCGACATGGGCTTCCTGCCCGACGTCGAGCGCATCGTCGCCCTGATCCCGGTCTCGCGGCAGACCATGCTGTTCTCGGCGACCATGCCCGGGCAGATCGTCAACCTTGCCCGTCGCTACATGTCGCAGCCCACGCACATCCGTGCTGCTGACCCAACGGACGAGAACGCGACCGTCGACACCATCGAGCAGCACGTATGGCGTGCGCACCCGATGGACAAGGTCGAGCTCGTGGCCCGCATCCTGCAGGCCGAGGGCCGCGAACTCGCGATGATCTTCACGCGCACCAAGCGCAAGGCGCAGAAGGTGTGCGACGAGCTCACCGAGCGCGGCTTCGCTGTCGGCACCGTCCACGGCGATCTCGGCCAGGGAGCCCGCGAGCAGGCCCTGCGGGCCTTTCGCACCGGCAAGGTCGACGTGCTCGTCGCCACCGATGTGGCAGCTCGCGGCATCGACGTCGACAACGTCACGCACGTCATCAACTACGAGTGCCCTGACGACGAGAAGACCTACCTCCACCGCATCGGTCGCACCGGCCGCGCGGGTGCCTCGGGCGTGGCCGTCACGCTGGTCGACTGGGAGGACATCGCCCGCTGGCAGATGATCGACCGTGCCCTGAAGCTTCCCTTCAAGGATCCGATCGAGACCTACTCGACGAGCGACCACGTGTACACCGGCCTGGGCATTCCCGCCGGCACGACGGGAATCCTGCCGAAGGCCCAGCGCACCCGGCAGGGCCTGGGAGCAGAGGCCGTCGAGGATCTCGGCGAGACCGGCAAGAAGAAGTCCGGCGGCCGCGACGACAGGCGCGACCGCGACGACCGTCGGGGCCATGGCTCGGGCGGCGGGGCGAAGAAGCACCGCGAGCCAAAGTCAGGCACGTCAGACAAGTCCGATAAGCCCGCCGCAGCCGCGAAGGCAGGCAAGTCGTCCGAGGCCGATGACAAGCCGCGGCGTCAGCGCCAGCGCAGGCGCACCCGCAGCGGCGCTGCAGGCGAGGGCAGCGGGTCAGGCGAGTAGTTCGTCCGCGAGGTGCCGGTAGTCATCGGCACCTCGCGACTTGCCCGCGGTCGACAGGATGCTGCGCCCCGTGGCCGGCGCTTCGGCGAACCGCACGGAACGACTGATCGGCGACAGCACCCGCACCCCGTACCTAGGCCCGAGGTCGGCGAGCACTGCACGTGCGTGCGTCGTGCGGCCGTCGAACAGCGTGGGCAGCACCCCTGCGATGCGCAGCTGAGGATTCGTCAGCCGCTGCACGTCTGCGATGGTCTCCATCAGCTGGCCCACGCCCCGGTGCGAGAGGGTCTCGCATTGCAGCGGGATGAGCACCTCGTCAGCAGCAGTGAGTGCGGCGATCGTCAGGATCCCCAGCGAAGGCGAGCAGTCGAGGATGATCCAGTCGAAGTCGGGCCGGATCGGTGCCAGGGCCTCGCGAACGGCATGCTCCCGGCCGCCCACCCCGGCCAGGGCCCGGTCGGCGCCTGCCAGCCCGATGGCCGCAGGAAGCAGCCATACGCCCTCGTCCGTCGGCTGGATGAGCCGGCGCACCTCCTGAGCATCCGGCGCAGCGCCCGACATCAGCACATCTGCTCCGGTCGCGTCGAGATCCTCCGGATCCAGTCCGAGCGAGAAGGTCGCACAGGCCTGCGCATCAAGATCGACCACCAGGACCCTCAGGCCCCGCTCGGCAAGGGCGGCCGCCAGGCTGACGGCAGTGGTGGTCTTGGCAACGCCGCCCTTTTGGTTGGCGACAGCCAGTACCCGCGCGCCCGGACCAGAACCCATATCGGCGACCATAGGCGTTTCGGAGGTTGAGATGCCCCGGAGGGGGGTAGTACTGGACCGTGACGTCCGCCGATCCCCTGATTCCAGGCCAATGGTCGTGGCGGCTGCCCCCCTTCGCGGTCTCCGCCTCGGCGGGTCGTCACCTCGTGCATGACGTGCTCATCGAGCAGGCAGTCCACGAGTCCGTGCTCCACGACGTCGAGCTCGTCGTCTCCGAACTGGTGACCAATGCCCTTCGCCACGGGATTCCCCCCGTTGACCTGCACCTTTCCGTCTCGCCCCGCTACATCCGGGTCGTGGTCGTCGACCGCGGCAAGGCCGGAATCACCGCAGTGGCCCGACTTCCATCACCCGACGAGGAGAGCGGGCGCGGCCTGTACATCGTCACCCAACTGGCAAGCGACTGCGGCTTCGCGGCGACGCCCTACGGCTGGGAGTCGTGGGCGATCATCGATTCCGTCATCGATTCGTCGGCCTCCTGAAGCCCAGCCCAGCGGGCAACGGCAGGCACGTGATCGCCTGACGGGCAGTGTGCACGAAAGTCGCACCATGCGCACAGCGGGCCGGGGGCCGGCGCACAGGCAGCTAGGTCTCGCGTGGCCTCAGCGGCAGCGATGTCGCGGGCCAGCGCATCGACGCGGGCCAACTGCCGCTGGAGGGACTCGGGCGTATGGCGAGCGGTGGCCACGACACCGGTCGGCACGTGATGCAACTGCACCGTGAACGCCGGGCGCCGGAGGGATCGCTGGACGATCTCGCAGTAGATCGCGAGGGCCCGCGAGACCCGGGCGTCATCGTCACCGGGCACGCGACGGCCCGTCTTGTAGTCGATGACGATGAGCTCGCCCGGGAGGGCATCGTCAGCGCACGACTCGTCGAGGCGATCAATGCGCCCGCTGATGCTCGCATGCTCGGTCATCGAGCCGAGCGTGCGCTCGCGGCTGAATGGCACATCATCGTGGTGCTGCTCGAGGTAGGCCGTCACCATCTGCGCAGCTATCGAGCGCCACTGGTCGCTGTGCGCCTCGTCGCGGAAGCCGTCCGAGCTCCAGTGCTTGCGCACGAGCTCCCTCGCGTCGGCAGGACCGCGATCGGCTAGGTCGAACCAGTCGCGCAGTGCCCCGTGCACGGCATTGCCCATCGACAGGTGCGCCCACCTGCCGTCTACCCGCACCTTCTCGACGTACTTCAGCCAGTACCTGCGCGGGCAGTCCTGCCAGGTGTCGAGCTTGGTGGGCGAGACCGCTATGCGTGCCATGGCCGCAGGCTACGTCCGCACCCCGACACCCCCGCGAGTGGTGGGTTGTGGCTG
>CAYFLP010000247.1:0-3215 GCA_964344045.1 uncultured Bifidobacteriaceae bacterium | reverse complement strand
GAGCAGCTCGGCGTGGAGATCCCGCGCTTCTGCGATCACCCGCTCCTGGATCCCGTGGCGGCCTGCCGCGCCTGCCTCATCGAGGTCGAGGGCATGCCCAAGCCCCAGCCGGCCTGTGCCCAGGCACTCGGCGACGGCATGGTCGTGCGCACGCAGCACTCCTCGGACGTGGCACGCGAGGCGCAGGCCGGCGTCATGGAGTTCTTGCTCCTGAACCACCCGCTCGACTGCCCGGTCTGCGACAAGGGCGGCGAGTGCCCCCTGCAGAACCAGGCCATGAGCGTCGGTCGCCCCGAGTCGCGCTTCGACGAGACCAAGCTGACCTTCGACAAGCCCGTCAGCGTCAATGCCGAGATCCTGCTCGATCGCGAGCGGTGCGTGTCGTGCGCGCGCTGCACCCGCTTCGCCGACCAGATCGCCGGCGACCCGATGATCGAGCTCCTCGAGCGCGGGGCCAAGCAGCAGGTGGGCACGGCCGACGACGAGCCGTTCGACTCGTACTTCTCCGGCAACACCGTGCAGATCTGCCCGGTAGGCGCACTCACCAGCGTGTCCTACCGCTTCATGGCGCGGCCCTTCGACCTCGTGTCGGTGCCGACCTCGTGCGAGCACTGCGCATCGGGCTGCTCGCTGCGCACCGACTACCGTCGCGAGGCCGTGACCCGGCGACTGGCCTGGGAGGACCCGGCAGTCAACGAGGACTGGAACTGCGACAAGGGTCGGTTCGCCTTCACCTACCTCACCGAGGGTCGCATCACCAACCCGATGATCCGCGAGAACGGCGAACTGCGGGTTGCCTCGTGGCCCGAGGCCATCGACGCCGCAGCCCAGGGCCTGGCCAGGGCGCGCGGTCGCGCTGCCGTCCTAGCGGGCGGCCGGCTGACCATGGAGGACGCCTACGCCTACGCCCGCTTCGCGCGCGTGACCCTGGCGACGGACGACATCGACTTCCGTGCCCGGCAGTCCTCGGCCGAGGAGACCGCCTTCTTGTCGTCGGTCGTCGCCGGCTCGCCGGTGCGGGTGACCTACGACTCGCTCGAGAGCGCGCCCGCCGTGCTCCTCGTGGGCCTGGAGCCCGAGGACGAGTCGCCGATGATCTTCCTGCGCCTGCGCAAGGCAGCCCGTGCGGGCACCGCGGTTCTCTCCGTGGGCGCCGTTGCCACCAAGGGCCTGGCCAAGGTCGATGGCACCCTCATCGCCGCTGCTCCGGGCACCGAGGCCCACGTGCTGGCGCACCTGGGCGACGATGTCCGCGCCGAGCTGTCGAAGGCCGGCTCGGTGATCCTCGTCGGCGAGCGTGCTGCCGGTGCCGAAGGCACCCTGACCGCCGTCGCCGCACTCGCCCAGCAGACCGGGGCCGGGCTCGCCTGGGTGCCACGTCGTGCGGGGGAGCGCGGTGCACTCGACGCGGGCGCACTTGCCGGCCTGCTGCCGGGCGGTCGTCCGCTGGCAGATCCCGAGGCACGTGGGCAGGTGGCCCAGGCATGGGGCACCACTGCCGCTTCCCTCCCGCTGGCGGCCGGTCGCTCCGGCGATGCGCTGATCGAGGCGGCCGCCGGCGGAGGCTATGCGGCGCTCGTCGTGGCCGGCGTCGACCCAGCCGACTACCCGAACGCGGCCGACGTCACCGCAGCGCTCGAGGCCACGCCGTTCGTTGTCTCGCTCGAGAGCCATCACAGTGCAGTCACTGCGGCTGCCGATGTCGTGCTGCCTGTCGGCGTCGTCACCGAGAAGTCCGGCACCTTCCTCGACTGGGAGGGTCGTCCCCGACCGTTCGCCCAGGTCTTCCGCGATGCGATGCGCATGAGCGACACCCGCGTCCTGGCCATGATCAGCGATGCGCTCGACGTCACGGCGCCCAGCGACGTCGCCTCCGTCCGCCGCGAGCTCGGCGCCCTGGGCCGCTGGACCGGTGCCCGCGCCGCTGCCGCATCAGTGGCGCCGGCCGCGTCCGCGGGCGAGGGAGTGCGCCTGGCAACGTGGCGCCAGCTCCTCGACTCCGGGGTCATGCAGGAGGGCGAGCCGCAGCTTGCGGCAACGGCCCGCCCGAGCGTCGCGCGCATGTCGGCGGCAACCGCCGCGACGGCAGGGCTCGCCGACGGCGCCCACGTCACGGTCGCCGGCCCGTCCGGATCCGTCACGTTGCCGGTGCTCATCGACGATGTCATCGATGGCGTCGTGTGGCTGCCGCTGAACTCGACCGGCTGCCATGTCTACTCGCAGCTCGGCGCAGTCGCCGGCGACGTCGTGACCCTCAGCGCGGGAGGTGCCGCATGACCGGCTCGCAGTTCGGACTCTTCGGCACCGATCCCTGGTGGCTGGTGATCGTGAAGGTCCTCGGCATCTTCGTCCTGCTCGTGCTGCTGACCTTGTTCACCATCTGGTGGGAACGCCGCGTCGTCTCGCGCATGCAGAACCGCATCGGCCCCAACCGCGTCGGGCCCCAGGGCCTCCTGCAGTCCCTCATGGACGGCATCAAGCTCGCCCTGAAGGAGGAGATCATCCCGCGGACGGCCCACCTGGCCGTCTACTGGATCGCCCCGATCATCTCGGCGACGGCAGCCTTCATGGCGTTCGCCGTCATCCCCTTCGGCCCGACCGTGTCGATCTTCGGGGTCGAGACCCCCTTGCAGCTGACCGACTTCCCCGTCTCGGTGCTCTACGTGCTCGCGATCGCCTCGATCGGCATCTACGGCATCGTGCTCGCGGGCTGGTCGTCCGGATCGACCTACCCGCTCCTGGGCGGCCTGCGCTCGAGCGCGCAGATGATCTCGTATGAGATCGCCATGGGCCTGTCGTTCGTCGCCGTCTTCCTCTATGCAGGCTCGATGTCGACCTCGCAGATCGTCACTGCCCAGCAGCCGATCTGGTTCGCCGTGATCCTGCTTCCGTCCTTCCTCATCTACGTGACCGCCATGGTGGGCGAGACCAATCGTGCGCCCTTCGACCTCCCCGAGGCCGAGGGCGAGCTCGTCGGCGGCTTCCACACCGAGTACTCCTCGCTGAAGTTCGCCCTGTTCTTCCTCGCCGAGTACATCAACATGGTCACTGTCTCCGCGTTGTGCACGACCCTGTTCCTCGGTGGCTGGCGTGCGCCATGGCCGATCTCGCTCTGGGAGGCCGCCAATACCGGCTGGTGGCCGCTGCTCTGGTGGCTGCTCAAGGTGCAGATCTTCATCTTCATCTTCATCTGGCTGCGCGGCACGCTGCCACGA
>CAYFLP010000246.1:1480-3237 GCA_964344045.1 uncultured Bifidobacteriaceae bacterium | reverse complement strand
GGCAAGTCGCGCAAGGACAAGGGCGACTTCCTGGAGATGTTCGGGCACAACCGCATCCGCAATACGCCGATCTCAGAAGAGGTCATAGTCGGCGCTGCGGCCGGTGCCGCCATGACCGGGCTCCGTCCGATCGTCGACCTGTCGTACTCGTCCTTCCTCTACATGGCCATGGACCAGTTCGTGAACCAGGTCGCGAAGAACCGCTACATGTTCGGTGGGCAGGCCTCGATGCCGGTCGTCTTCCGCTCGGCCATGTTCTACGGGCTCAACACGGGCGCGCATCACTCCGACCGGCCGTATCCGATGTTCATGAACGTGCCCGGCCTGAAGATCATGGTGCCGGCGAGCCCCGCCGACGCCAAGGGCCTGCTGCGAATGGCAGTCGACATGGACGATCCCGTCCTCACCTTCGAGGCCTGCACCCTGTGGGGCATGAAGGAAGAGGTGTCCGAGGAGGAGTACCGCATCCCCTTCGGAGTGGGCCGCGTTGCCCACGAGGGCACCGACGTGACAGTCGTGGCGGTCGCGAGCGCAGTTCCCGAGGCAGTCGCGGCTGCCAAGGCGCTTGCCGAGGAGGGCATCAGCGTCGAGGTCATCGACCCGCGCACGCTCGTGCCGCTCGACGTCGACCTCATCGTGCGCTCGGTGCAGCGCACCGGGCGCCTCGTGGTCGCCGATCCGGCCCATCGCACCTGTGGTGCGGCAGCCGAGATCTCGGCGATCGTCGCGGAGGAGGCGTTCGAGTCGCTCCGGGCACCCATCGTGCGCGTTGCGACTCCCGATACCCAGATCCCCTTCAGCCCCGCGCTGGAGAAGCAGCTCTACCCGAGCAGCTCCACCATCTCTGCCGCCATCCGTCGGGTGCTCGATGCTCGGCCGGCAGCACTTGTCGAGGCAGCCCGCTAGGGCGCGAGCGACGAACCCGACACACGAACCGAACGAGGAGACACCACCATGGCAATTGTTGACGTGCTGCTTCCCCAGTGGGGCATGGGCATGAGCGAAGGCACCATCACGACCTGGCTCAAGGCCGTTGGCGATGCTGTCCGCGAGGACGAGCCCCTTGCCGAGGTCGAGGCCGAGAAGGTCGAGGAGACCCTCGAGGCTCCCGCGACCGGCACCCTGGTCGAGATCGTCGTCCCCGTGGGCGAGACCGTCGAGGTCCGCACCGTCGTGGCGCGCATCGAGGTGGGCTGACATGACCTGGGTCGACCCGATGGCACTCATCCGCGAGGCGCAGCAAGGCGGCTACGCGGTGGGTGCCTTCAACATGCACAGTGACGAGACCACCCAGGCCCTCGTGCGCGCCGCCGAGGAGTCCGCATCGCCCGTCTTCTTGCAGGTGGGCCGGGCGGTCGTTCCGCACATGGGCCTGCGCGCTGCAACCGAGATGACCAAGCGCATTGCCGACGAGTCCCCGGCCGAGCTAGTCCTGCACCTCGACCACGGCCCGTGGGATGAGTGCCTCGAGGCCATCCAGATGGGCTTCGCGTCGATCATGTACGACGGCGCCCACCTGCCGTTCGAGGAGAACATCGCGACCACTCGACGCATCGTCGACATCGCGCATGCCTACGGGGTCATCGTCGAGGCAGAGCTCGGCAAGATCCCCGACGCTGACGAGCAGGTCGACTGGTCGGCCTACTACACCGACGTGGCCGAGGCCGAGCGCTTCGTCGCCGAGACCGGCATCGACAACCTGGCCATCTCCGTCGGCATCGTGCATGGCATTCCCGCGCACGACCCGCAGCCGCTGG
>CAYFLP010000246.1:0-1470 GCA_964344045.1 uncultured Bifidobacteriaceae bacterium | reverse complement strand
CGCGAGGTCACGGGCGTCCCGCTCGTCCTGCATGGAGCATCGGGCCTGTCCGAGGACGAGATCCAGAAGGCGATCGCCGCGGGCGTCCACAAGTTCAATGCCGACACCGACCTGCGCCTGGCCTTCCGCCGGGGCATCGAGCAGGTGTTCGCCCAAGGTGATCGCCAGCTCGAGGAGGCCCTGGCCGAGGGTCGCGAGCTCATGGTCGCGGCGACTATCGACAAGCTGCGCCAGTACGGCACGCTCGGGCGCGCGAAGGTCCTGGCATGACGACTGCCGCCGTTCCGTCCGCTGCCCCCGCAGCGGACGGAACGGTGGTGCGCCAGCTCACTGGCGTCGCGCGCACCGCTGCCCGCCGCATGGTCGCGGCCTGGGAGGCGCCGGTGTTCCACCTTGGCGTCGACGTGGACATGACCGCGGCGCTCGCTGCCAAGGGCGGGGGAGTCACGGTCAGCGACCTCATCGTCCGCGCGACCGCCCGTGCGCTCGCCGAGCACCCGGACGTCAATGCGACCTATGCGGACGAGGCCGTCACCGTGCATCCAGCAGTCAACGTCGGCCTTGCGGTCGACACCCCCAAGGGCCTGATGGTCCCGGTGATCCACGGTGCCGATGCACTCGACCTGCCCGGCATCGCCGCGGCACGTCGCGACATCGTCGAGCGCGCCCATGGTGGCGCGCTGAAGATGGCCGACATCTCCGACGGCACCTTCACCGTGTCGAACCTCGGCATGCTGGGCATCGATGCCTTCGATGCGATCCTCAACGTCCCGCAGGTGGCGATCCTCGCCGTGGGCACGACGCGCACGATGCCCGTGCAGCGCAACGGCGAGCTGGCGTGGGTGCCGATGGCGCGATTCACGCTGACCTGTGATCACCGTGCGCTGGATGGCGCGACGGGTGCGCGGTTCCTGAGCACCCTGCGCGGTGAACTCGAGACTTCCGCCTGAGCCATGACCGCGACTTTGCTGACCCCAGCACGGCCGATCGTCGACCGCACTCCAGCGACGATGCTCCGACTGGGCGAGGTCGCGGCAGGCACCGGCTGGGGGGTCGTCGAATGGCACCGACCCGAGCCGAGCGCGGCGTTCAGCCGCCGTGACGCTCATGCGCCCGGCTTCGATGCGGCCGTGGGCATTGCGCGTGATCGCGGCTTCGAGCCGTTCATCCGACCGGTCGGGGGCAGGCTGGCCGCCTACCACGACGGTGCCCTCGTGCTGGACGTGCTCGCGCGCCATGCGTCGCCGCGCGAGGGCACGACTGCGCGCTTTCGTGAATTCGCGCATGCGATCGCACGGGGCTTGAGCGCTCTCGGCGTCGACGCTCGCGTAGGGGCGGTGCCCGGTGAGTACTGCCCGGGGGAGTGGAGCGTCAATATCGGCGGGCGCCACAAGGTCGTCGGCACCGGGCAGCGCATCGCGCGGGGTGCCGTCCTTGCGACCGCGGTTATCGTCGTCGGCGATGCGCAAC
>CAYFLP010000245.1:0-3256 GCA_964344045.1 uncultured Bifidobacteriaceae bacterium | reverse complement strand
ACAAGCGCACCGACGTTGTCCCAGTCCACGGTGATGTTCACGCCCGTGAGCGTGATGTTCTGCAAGGTCGCAGCATTGGTTGCGAGGAAGAGCCCATACGCATCGCGCGTCGGCGATGGGTGCGCGTTCGTGTTCGCCAGTCCATTGATCGTGAAATTGCCGCCGTCGAATGTGCCCGTGAAGGGATCGGCGAGCGTCGGCCCACCGATCGGGATCCAGTCACCACTGAGCGTGATGTTGGCAGTCTGCAGGAAGTGCGATGACAGGCAGTCTCGTACGGCGTCGAGGTCGAGCGCTGATGAGACGAGATAGGGATCCCCTGCCGCTCCTGAGCCGCGACCCGCAAAGTGCGTCGCACAGGTGACAGTCGCCGACGCCGTCGGGATCGAGGTCACGCTGAATCCGATGACCGTGACCAGGGCGGCGACGGTGGCAGCGAGTCTCTTCACCGACGGAGTATCCCAAAGAAGCCCGAGATGCCGCGATTGCGACCCATCCGTGGCATCAAACTGCGTCGACGTATGGTCCACGACCTTCGAGCGCACCTTGGTCGTGAGCGGCTACCGCAGCGAAGCAACCATTCGAACGTGGGGCGGGTCGGGCTCGAACCGACGACGACCAGATTATGAGTCCGGGGCTCTAACCAGCTGAGCTACCGCCCCCTGCGGCCATCGCAGTGCATGCGACGGGCGAGTCAGCCTCTCAGCGGATGAGTTCGAGGCCGACCGTGACGATCGCCAGGATCATCAAGATGAGGGCTGGCGCCGCATCCTTGGGTGCGTCCTTCACGCGCAGGTGCGCGATGACTGCGCCGAGGAAGTACAGCGCGAGACCGATCGCCGCCAGCAGGCCGAGGATCGGCACCCAGATGCCGGCCAGGAGGCCGAGGGCGCCCAGCAACTCGATGACGGCGAGGCCCTTGATCTGCCCGTCGCTCAGGCCGACATGGTGGAGCATCGCCTTGACCTGCGGCATGCCGCGGAGCTTGCCGATGGCCGACATGGTCGCCACGAGGCCAAGGACGGTCGCGAAGATGATGAGCAGCATGACGGGCCCTTTCGTGGAGTATGTGGCATCGCGAGCCTAGTTCGATCCTTCGCTAGCGTTGACGCACCATGCCGATCATCAAGGTGACAGTTCGCGTGCGCCCCGGCGCCTCGCGCACGCGCGTGGGCGGCAGCTATGGCGATGCCGGCGAGATCCTGACGGTGGCCGTGAGCGCGCCGCCCGTCGATGGGGCTGCCAATGAAGCCGTCGTCGGCGCAGTTGCTGGTGCCTTCGGACTGCGACCGCGCCACGTGAACGTGGTGTCAGGCCACCAAGGGCGCACGAAAGTCCTCGAATTGCAGGTTCCGCAGGAGGATGAAGCGCGGGAGCGGCTGGGCGAGCTGCTCGCCAGGTGATGGCCGTTCGCCGAGCCAGGTGGCTCCCCCTGATGGACTCGAACCATCAACCCTGCGATTAACAGTCGCATGCTCTGCCAATTGAGCTAAGGGGGATCGTGCGGTCGCCAACACTACCAAGGGCGGATCCCGAGGCGCTCGGGAGGTCGGCCGGCCGGGGCAAACCCGGCAACACGCTGGGCAGGCAGCCGTGCGCGCCGGGTTTCACCCGGCTGCTGGGTCAAACCTAGATGCCGAGGGAGGTGCGCAGGTCGGCTAGCTTGGCGGTGGCCTCTGCCCGGACCTGGGGATCGCCGGGGTCGATTCCGGCGTCGAAGACCACGGACCAGCGGATCGTGCCGTCGTCGCTGTCCTGGCGGGCGGTGAACAGCGCTCCCGCACCGCACGGCAAGGTCGCGCGCTCGGTGACCACCACGCTGGCCGTGACCCGGTCGTGCACGGCGGCGGCCAGGTAGCCCGGCTCCTCCCCCAGCTCCAGCCGCAGCCGGTCGGCCGGACGTCCGTGCGCATCGACAGTCGTGATCACGAGGAAGGGCTCCTGCCACTCGGCCCGCGCGATCGCGCTCCAGGGCAAGCGGTCGCCGCCGGGCGGGTAGAGCGCGCGATCGGTCGCGGCGACGGCCGCGCCGGCCGTCGTCTGGCATGCCGCGATCATGCGCTCGCCGCTGCGCATGCCCAGGTCGCCCGTGTCGATGCGCTCTCGCCTGAGCCTCACGCGCTCGCTCCGCCCTGCAGGGCCTGCTGGCTCAAGGAGCGCCGGTAGTCCTCGAGCGCGAGGAGCTCCTCGAAGACCTGCCGATAGGCCTCCTGATCCGCCGGGTCGGTGCGATGCAGGCGCCCCTTGAGGTCGTCAATGCGGCGACCGGCATCGAGTTCGAGCAGGCGCGCGATGACGCCGATGGCATAGCGGGCATCCTGGCCGGACTCTGCGGGCAGGGCCTCGACGGCGAGCTCGCGCACCAGCCGGCGAACCTCGTCGTCGGCGCAGGCGTCGAGCACGGCGTCGATCCAGGCCAGGCCGCTCAGCGATGCCGACGGATAGCCGGCTGCCGCAATGGCCTGGTGCACCGCGCGCGCGCTGGGATGCGTGAAGGCGGGCTCCTCGACCGACTCGTACCAGGCCTCGACCGTGCCGGGCTCCTGCAGCGCGCACTTGAGCGCCTCGCGCTCGACGATGAGCGCCGGGTCGCGCCGGGTGCCGCTCTGCGCGCGGGGCATCGGTGGCGGTGCTGCTGGAGCCGGCTGCTCCTGCTGACGACTCGGCTTGGCCTGGGGCGCAGGGCTCTTCAAGGCCTGGTCGACCGCGCGCTTGACCGTCTCGACATCTGCGCCGAGCCAGCCGGCCAGCCGACGCGTGTACTCAGGTCGCAGGGCCGAATCCCGGATCCGCGCGACGACGGGGGCCGCATCGCGCAGGGCTGCCACGCGTCCCTCTGCGGACTCCAGGTCATACCCGGCAAGGGTCGACTTGATCGCGAACTCGAACAGCGGCACGGGCTTGTCGATGAGGGCGAGCACCGCGCTCTCGCCGTGCTGCAGTCGCAGGTCGCATGGGTCGAGCCCGTGCGGCTCGACGGCGACGAACGTCTGCGTGACGAAGCGCTGGTCCTCCTCGAAGGCGCGCAGGGCCGCCTTCTGGCCTGCGGCATCGCCGTCGAAGGTGAAGATGACACTGCCCTTCATGCGGTCGTCATCCATCAGCAGGCGGCGCAGCACCTTGATGTGCTCGGTGCCGAACGCAGTGCCGCACGTGGCGACCGCTGTCGTGATGCCCGAGAGATGGCAGGCCATGACGTCGGTGTAGCCCTCGACGATGACAGCCTTCTGCTCCTTGGAGATGTCGCGGCGGGCCA
>CAYFLP010000244.1:0-3257 GCA_964344045.1 uncultured Bifidobacteriaceae bacterium | reverse complement strand
GCACTCGGGATGGCCCTGTACGCGATCGTCGGCCTGGGCTTCGGCTCGATCGTGACCAACCAGGTCGCAGCCGTCGTGACAGCCCTGCTGTGGCTGTTGCTGATCGAACCCCTGGCCGGACTCGCCTTCCCGGCGGCCTCGCGCTGGCTGCCCGGCGGTGCGCTCAACTCGGCACTGGGGGTGAGCATGCGGGCGGACATGTCCGGTGGCATGGCCTCCGCGCACCTGCTCCCGCAATGGGCCGGGGTTCTCGTCCTCCTCGGATACGCCGTCGTGCTCGCAGCGGTCGGCACGCGCACCTCCATCCGGCGCGACATCACCTAGCTCACGTGCCCACGAGCCGACGAGCCCTCGATCCGACGTGCCCTCGCCCGAGCTGGGAGCGGCACATGGCAGCATGAGCACACGGGCGAAGGAGGTGTCGCGTGCTGAACGACCGGGCTTCTGATCGCGAGGCCTTCTTGTCGACTGTCGATCGCGAGATCGCCGCCTCGGCCGATTCGCTGGCAGTCCTGCGACTGGACCTGGACAGGTTCCATCGCATCCGGGACACCTTCGGCGCCGGAACGGCCCGGTTGGTGCACAACCGGCTCATCAGCAGGCTCGAGGGGATAGTCGGACAGCCCCAGCGCCTGCTGACCTACGGGCCGGCATCCTTCATCGCCCTAGTCGACGTGACGGGCTGCGACCCCGTCACCCTCGAAGCGGCCGGCATGCAGGTCATCGAGACCGTCAGCGAACCGATCGACGTCGACGGGCAGCGAATCGCCGTCGGCTGCTCTGCCGGCATCGCCTCCGCGGCGGACTTCACCGGCTCCGATGCACTGCGCATCGTCGCCGCTGCCGAGCTAGCCGTGCAGCGCGCCAACGCCCTCGGCTCGCGACGCGCGGTCGTCTATCGCCCTGCCGAGAGTTCGGATCCGACGCGACTGCCTACCTTGTTCGCCGACATGCTCGCCGGAATCGAGAGCGCACAGTTCATCCCCTACTTCCAGCCGGTCGTCGCCCTACCCGAGCTTGCTGTGGTCGGAGCAGAAGCGGTCGCGCGCTGGCAGCATGCCGACCACGGGCTCCTCCTGCCCGCGGACTTCATGGCCGAGGCCGAGTCCTCGGGGCTGATCCGGCACATCGACGAGTCCATCCGGCGCGCGGCCATGCACGAGGTTTCCCATTGGCCGTCGACCGGCCTCGTGCTCTCGATCAACCTCTCGGGTGCGGACCTCGACGCGCCTGACCTGGTGGACGACATCGCCGACTGCCTCGCATCGACGTCACTGGCGCCTGGGCGGATCATCTTCGAGGTAACGGAGACGACGCTCGCGCAGGACTGGACGCGCGCGCTGGAACGCCTGCGGGCCCTGCGCGAGCTCGGTCTGCGGCTCGCCGTGGACGACTTTGGCACGGGCCACATGTTCCTCGACCGGCTCACGAGTGGGGTCTTCGACATCTTGAAAATCGACCGATCGCTGATCAGCGACGATCACGACCACGACCGGGCCGATGCTCTCCTGGGCGGCATCACCGCGATCGCGCATGATCTCGGCATGCAGGTCGTGGCCGAGGGCGTCGAGACGACATCCCAGCTCGAGCGGGTACTGCGGGCCGGATGCGACAGGGCTCAGGGCTTCTTGTTCGGCCGGCCGGTGTCGCCCACGGACTTCACCGCGAGCCTGCTTCCCGCCTGAACAACGCCTGCGGGCCGAGGTCGGCGATGCTCCTCGCATCGAGCAGGCTCATGGTGCCGCTGATCGCCTTGCGATAGGCGGCAAGCATCTCGTCGACTCCCGTCTCGCCCCGTGCAGCGAGGGCCCAGATGTACGACCGCCCGATGAGGCAGGCTCGTGCGCCCAGTGCGACTGCCTTGACCACGTCGCCGCCCCGCCTCACGCCGCCGTCCATGAAAACCTCGATGCGCCCGCCCACTGCCTCGACAACGGCCGGGAGCGCGTGAATGGGCGCTGGGGCGCCATCCAGCCCATTGCCACCGTGGTTCGACACGGAGACCGCGTCCACGCCGAGGTCTGCAGCTCGACGAGCGTCATCGGCGTGCATGATCCCCTTGACTACCAAGGGTCCTTGCCACTGCTCGCGGATGAAGCGGATGTCATCCCACGTCGGCGGGTGCTCGCGCAGCGCCGCGCTGCCCTCGGCAATGGTCATCGGGCCACTGCCGCGACCGGGGGCATTGGGTGCGACCAGGTCCAGTCCGCCGCGCGCGAAGCCGTATGCCCAGTGCGGACGCGTGATGATTTCCGATGCGTGCCGTAGGGCCGCCTGCACGCTGACGCGGCCGGGCGGCATCTGCGCAGGTCGCCTGTCGTGTCCTCCGGTGCCCGCGGCGAGGTCGACGGTGACGATGAGCACGCGCACACCGGCAAGGCGTGCCCGCTCGATGGCCAGCGCAGTGCCCTCGCGGCCACCGATCATGTAGAGCTGGAACCAGGTGTCTGCGTTCGCTGCCACGACGCTCTCGACGGGAACGCTCGCAAGGATGCTGAGCCCGGTGGGAATGCCAGCTCGCGCGCCCGCCCGCGCGACGGCAACCTCGCCGTCGACGTGCGCGATGCGAATGAACCCCGCCGGCGAAGTAATGACGGGCATGGCGATCTCGCGTCCCAGCACGGTCGTGCGCAGGTCGCGAGGCTCGCTGGACGACAGCACGCGCGGCACGAACCCGATAGACGAGAACGCCTCGACGTTGTCGCGAACAGTGACGCCCGCCTCGTTCCCGCCGTCGATGAACCCATACACGGAGCCGGGGAGCCGGCGTCGTGCGAGCTCTCGCGCCTGAGCCGAGCTCGTGATCGGCGACGAACGACGAAGGGGCACGGCGCAAGTATCCCAGTGAAACGTCATGACCAGCCAGTGACCTGTCATGACCGTGATTGGCCGAGCGAAGGCCATCGGATGCGCGAAGGCTGAAGTCACGAACAGCTGGAACTTCCAGCCCAGACATGAAGGAGTGAGTGTTCATGAAGGCACTACTGCTCAAGGCACAGATTCGCTGGATGCTCCTGAAGGACGAGGGGGCAACTGCAGTCGAGTACGGCATCTTGGTGGCGCTCATCGCCGTCGTGATCATCACGGCAGTCGGCCTGCTCGGCGGGCAGCTCAACACGGTCTACACGAACGTGTGCACGGCGATCAAGGGGTCCGCCTGCTAGCAGGCGGCACAGTGAACGGCCCCGTTGCACATGGGCAACGGGTGGAGGCAGTGGATTCCAGGGGGTGCGCATGTTCCAGGTAGGCGCACGCGA
>CAYFLP010000243.1:0-3269 GCA_964344045.1 uncultured Bifidobacteriaceae bacterium | reverse complement strand
GGCGTCACCTACGACCAGATCTTCGACGAGGCCCGTGCGCTGGGCTACCTCGAGGCGAACGCATCCCTCGATATCGACGGCCATGACGCCGCGGCGAAGGCCGCGATCCTCGCCGAGCTCGCCTTCCACACCCACGTCACCATCGACGACGTCTACTGCGAGGGCATCTCCAAGGTCACCGCCGACGATGTCGAGGCCGCTCGCGCCATGGGCTTCGTCATCAAGCTGCTTGCCATCGCCGAGCGCGCGCCCGACGGCTCAGGCGTGATCGTGCGCGTGCATCCGACCATGGTGCCGCGCTCGCATCCGCTGGCGTCGGTGCGACTGTCGTTCAACGCGGTGTTCATCGAGGCCGAAGCCGCTGGCGAGCTCATGTTCTATGGCCGCGGTGCCGGGGGAGTGCCGACCTCGTCGGCGGTGCTCGGCGACGTCGTTGTCGCAGCGCGCAATCGCGTGAGCGGCTCGATCGGCCCGTCGCGAAGCGTCTACGCGCAACTTCCTGTCCTGCCCATCGGCGAGGCGCTCACGCGCTACTACGTCAACCTCGACGTGGCCGACAAGCCCGGAGTGCTCGCGGCGATTGCGAAGGCCTTCGCGGCCAATGGCGTCAGCATCCAGGTGGTTCGCCAGGACGGCCACGGCGACAACGCCGGCCTCATCGTCCGCACGCACCTGGCCACGGAGGATGCGCTCGAGCGCACCGTGGCCCAGTTGCGCGACATGAGCGAGGTCAAGGCAGTGCTGGGCATCATGCGAGTCGAGGGCGAGGCGGGCGAGTAGTCATGGCACATCAATGGCGAGGCCTGATCGAGGAGTACCGCGACCGGCTGCCCGTGTCGGAGGCGACGCCTGTCATCACCCTGTGCGAGGGCGGTACGCCGCTGGTACTTGCCGAGAAGCTCAGCGAGCTGCTCGGCTGCGAGGTGTGGCTCAAGTTCGACGGGGCGAATCCCACCGGGTCGTTCAAGGACCGCGGCATGACCATGGCCATCTCGAAGGCTGCCGAGCGCGGTGCGAAGGCCGTGATCTGCGCCTCGACCGGCAACACCTCTGCCAGCGCGGCTGCCTACGCGACCAAGGCCGGCATGGTGTGCGGCGTGCTCGTCCCGCAGGGCAAGATCGCCATGGGCAAGCTGGCCCAGGCGGTCGTGCACGGAGCCCAGCTGCTGCAGGTCGACGGCAACTTCGACGGCTGCCTTCGGGTTGCGCGCGAGCTCGCGGAGTCGTACCCCGTCGAGCTCGTGAACAGCGTGAACCCGGTGCGCATCGAAGGGCAGAAGACCGCGGCGTTCGAGATCGTCGACCTGCTGGGCAGGGCACCTGACATCCATGCTCTACCGGTGGGCAACGCTGGCAACATCACGGCCTACTGGCGGGGCTACACCGAGTATGCGCGCGACGGCATCTGCGCTGCGACCCCGCGCATGTGGGGCTTCCAGGCTGCGGGCTCGGCGCCTATCGTCCTGGGGCATCCGGTCGAGCATCCCGAGACGATCGCGACGGCCATCCGCATCGGCAACCCCGCCTCGTGGGATTTCGCGGTCGCAGCGCGCGATGAGTCCGGCGGCGTGATCGAGGCAGTGACCGATGACGAGATCCTGGCCGCCTACCGGCTCCTCGCCGGCAGCGAGGGCATCTTCTGCGAGCCGGCCAGCGCCGCCAGTGTCGCCGGCCTCATCAAGAAGCACGCGGCGGGCGAGCTCGATCCCGGCCAGGTCATCGTGGCGACCCTCACCGGCAATGGCCTGAAGGATCCCCACTGGGCACTCGAAGGGGCTGCCGAGCCGACCGTCGTGCCTGTGGATGCGGCCGCTGCAGCGGCCGCGCTGGGGCTCGCCTAGATGTCGTCCCTGCGTCGCGAAGCGGTGCGGGTCATCGTGCCCGCGACGAGCGCCAACCTTGGCCCTGGCTTCGACACGGCCGGCCTGGCACTCGACGTGCACGACGAGTACGTGGCGATGATCTCGGACGATCCCGGCGTGCTCATCGAGGTGGTCGGCGAGGGCGCGGACGTCGTTCCCCGCGACGACAGCCATCTCGTCGTCCAGGCGATGAATGCCGTCTTCGACCTGCTGGGCGTGCACCCCTCCGGAATGGTCCTGCGGTGCGCGAACGTGATCCCGCATGGACGCGGCCTGGGCTCGTCTGCTGCCGCGATCATCGGCGGCATGGTGCTCGCCCGCGCGATGGTGGATGACGGCGCAGAGCGCATGGACGATATCGAGCTGCTGCAGGCTGCCCTCGCATTCGAGTCGCATCCCGACAACCTGGCGGCTGCCCTCTTCGGCGGGTTCACGATCGCCTGGACCGAGGCGAATGGCCGTGCAGACGCCGTCCGCCATGACGTGCATCCTGACGTCGCGCCGGTGGTGATGGTGCCCCCTACGCAGGTGGCGACGTCGAAGGCGCGATCCGTGCTGCCGGCGACAGTGGCCCTGGCCGATGCCTCGGCGAACATCGCGCGCTCTGCACTGCTCGTGCACGCACTGACCGCCGACCCCTCCCGCCTGCTGTCCGCCACGGAGGACCGCCTGCACCAGCAGGCGCGGTCAGTGGTCTACGCAGATTCCGTCGAGCTCGTCGGTCGCCTGCGCGCGCAGGGACTGGCCGCCGTCATCTCCGGCGCTGGGCCCACGGTGCTGGCGTTCGCCCCGGCCGAGTTCGACCAGGTGATCGCCGCAGGCACGCAGGCCGGCTGGCTCGTGCGCAGGGTCGCCGTTGCCGAGCACGGGGCGCGTGTCGTGCCCCTGGCCCCCCTTGCCTGACCGGGCAAGTGTTATGCTCGTCACGCGTCAACGAGGAGCAGCTCGCTCCTAGGCCCCGCGGAATCCAGCCGGGCAGTGCACGCAGTCCACATCCAGCACGGTGCTTCGCCGCACGGGGCTAGGCGCGGACGTACGACATGGTTTCGGGCGCGATGCCCGCAACGAATCCATCTTCAAAGGATTGTCTGTGACAGATACAGCAGCTTCGTCCACCGGCCGCGGCCTTTCCGGCATGCTCCTGCCCGAGCTCAAGCAGCTCGCCCAGCAGATGGGCATCCCGGGTGCCAGCGGCATGCGGAAGGGCGATCTCGTCGCCGCCATCAGCGAGCGACAGGGCGGGGCCCGTGGCTCCGCGAAGAAGGCCGAGGCAGCGAGCGACGACGCCGCGCCCGCCGACAGCGGACGTACCCGCCGCACTGCTCGCCGCGAGCAGGCGCCGGCAGCCGAGGCAGCCGACAGCGGCGAGGCACCGGCCCGGCAGGACCGCGGCGATCGAAATGACCG
>CAYFLP010000242.1:616-3276 GCA_964344045.1 uncultured Bifidobacteriaceae bacterium | reverse complement strand
CACGGCCAGGGCCAGTTCGAACACGACGACGACTAGCGGCCTTCCCTCGGCCGTACCTGGCAGGATCGGCATGTGAGCGAGGGACACAGTCGCGGCCACATCGTGGTCTTCGGCTTCCGCGGCGTCGCGCGCAGGATCGTGCACCAGCTCACCGCGGCCGGCCAGGACGTCGTTGTCGTCGAGGCGGACCCGAGCGCGGCAGAACTGGCCACCATGAGCCGGTACGGCGCGCAATTCGTCGAGAGCTACCGCCAGACGCAGGAGACCCTCGACGACGCGCAGGTGGGGCAGGCACGCGCCGTCGTATGCGCCTTCAACGATGACGTGCAGAACATCGAGGTGGCCCTGCTCGTGCGCAAGCGCTCGCCAGGCGCGCGCATCGTCATCCAGATGGCCAACCCTGCGGTCGGGCGGGCCCTGACCGGCGTGGCCACGCCCGGAGCGGTCCTGCAGGTGGCGGAGCTGGCTGCTCCGTCCTTCGTCGAGGCAACCATCAACCGGACCACGCACGAGCTCGACATCGACGGGCACCGTTTCATCGTCGCCACGCATGCGAGCGAGGTATCGGGCACCTTCCGCCAGCTATGGGGCGACTTGGCCCCCATCGCGATCTCCGGGCCCGATGGCACTCAGGCGCGAGCATGCCCCAGGCGCGACGACGAGGTGCGCGTCGGCGATGAGGTCACCTTGATGGGAAGCCCGGCAGACTTCGCCGCAGCTGGCCTGACCCCCCTGATCGTCACCGGCAGCCGCACGGGCCGGAGCCTGCGCGTGCGGCTGCGCGAGGGGATCTCCGCCACCATCGACCTTCTCGACACCCCGCTGCGCATCGTGGTAGCCCTGCTCGGCGCCCTTGCCGCGCTCTCGTTCGTATTCCTGCTGATCGGCTACCGCGAGCCGGATGGCACCCGCATGAGCGGCCTCGATGCCGTGTACTTCACCGCGGAGACGATTGCCACGGTGGGCTTCGGCGACTTCTACTTCCGCGACCAGGACGACTGGCTGCGCATCTGGGCCATCGTGATCATCCTGCTGGGAGCCACTCTCATCGCCGTCGCCACGGCACTGCTGACGAACGCGCTGGTCTCGCGCAGCCTGGCCCAGTCGATCGGCCGCCAGCGGGTAACCGGCATGCGCGGGCACATCGTGCTCGTCGGACTCGGCTCAGTGGGCAGTCGCGTGGCAAGCGAGCTGCATGACGCCGGGTACGAGGTCGCGGTGATCGACAGCGGCGAGGGCCAGCGCTTCGTGCCCCAGATGCGCAGCCTCGGCATCCCGGTGCTCATCGGCGATGCCACGCTCGCCCAGACCCTCGACGCAGCACAGGTCGGTCGCGCCCAGGGCGTCGTGATCGTCACGAGCGACGACCTGATCAACATCGAAGTCGGCCTCGCGGCGCATGACGTGCTGCACGGAAGGGACATTCCCGTTGTCCTGCGCATCTTCGGCCGCACTGTCGCCCGCGAGCTCGGCGACTACGTCGATGCCGGCACGCCACGATCCATCGCCGAGCTGTCGGCACCGTGGTTCGTGGGGGCTGCGCTGGGCCTCGACGTGCTGGGCACCTTCTACGTCGGCTCGTCCCCCTTCATGGCGGCCCGCGTCACCATCACGGCCGGAGGCCCGCTCGACGGCACGACAGTCGACCGCCTGGGCGACCGCATGCGCGTCGTGGCCATCGAACGGCTTGGTGCCCACGGCTCCTTGGAATACCCGCCCCGTCGCACCACGCAGTTGCATGGCGGTGACATGGCCTACCTGGTCGGCCACCACGAGGTGCTCTTCGACGTCCTGCAGCGGGCCTAGGCTCGGCCCATCATGGGTGCCAGTGGTCCGGTCATCGAGGTAGAAGCCCTCACCAAGGTCTTCCGTCGCAAGGTCATGGCCGTCACCGACCTGTCGTTCAGCGTCCGCCCCGGGCGGGTCACGGGCTTCCTCGGCCCCAATGGCTCCGGCAAGACGACCACCCTGCGATGCATCCTCGGCCTGGTTCGTCCGACCTCAGGCTGCACCAGCATCGACGGACTGCCCTATGACCAACTCCCCCAGCCAGCCCGCACCATCGGGGCTGCGCTCGAGGCCACGGGCTTCTATCCCGGACGCACGGGACGCGAGCACCTGCGCGTGCTAGCGGCCGCGGAGGGCATCTCGGATCGAAGGGTCGACGAGATCCTCGAGGGAACCGGGCTCACGCAGGCAAGCGGTCGCCGGGTGGCCGAATACTCGCTCGGAATGCGCCAGCGCCTCGGTCTCGCCGCCGCACTGCTCGCCGACCCCGGCGCCCTCGTCCTGGACGAGCCCGCCAATGGGCTCGACCCTGAGGGCATCGCCTGGCTGCGCGGCTTCCTGCGGCATCGTGCCGATGCCGGCGGAACCGTCCTCGTGTCCAGTCACGTCCTCGCCGAAGTGCAGCAGACGGTCGACGATGTCGTGATCGTCCGCCAGGGCACCTTGATGCACGCCGGCCCCCTCGCTGAGCTTGCCGATCGATCCCGCAGGGTGATCGTGCGCTCGCCCGAGCCAGCACTGCTCGAGCGAGTAGTTCTTGCCCAGGGCTGGGACTTCAGGAAGCAGGCGGACGGATCGCTGGCCATCGACGGGCAGGGCCTCGCAACGGTGGGTGCCGCCTGCCATGCGGCGAGCTGCGAACTGCACGAGCT
>CAYFLP010000242.1:0-606 GCA_964344045.1 uncultured Bifidobacteriaceae bacterium | reverse complement strand
GCTGTCGGCAGCGAGTGACGACCTGGAGCGCGTCTTCCTCGAACTCATGGGCGAGGAGAAGCGATGAGCTCGACGGACCTCGTGCGCGCAGAATGGCGCAAGGCGCGCACGATGCGCCTGAACTGGATCCTGCTGGCCATCGGCGTCGCCTATGCGGCCGTGCAGGCGCTCATGCTGGTACTGATCGCGTCCGGGATGCTGCCAGGAGTGCCCGCCGACTCGGGCATGCTCCTCGAGCCTGCCTATGTCGACACGATCCTCGGGCAGGCGTCCTCCGCCGCGACGTTCGCCCTCATCGTTGGCATCATCGCGATCACTGGCGAATTCCGGCACATGACCATCACGTCGACGTTTCTCGCAACCCCGCGGCGTGGAAGGGTTCTGGTCGCCAAGGGCATCGTGATGGCCTGCATGGGCGTTGTCGCCGCGCTTGCGAGCGTGGTCGTCGTCGTGCTCGTCACTGCTGTCGCGCTGACGCCCTTCGCCCACGCGCCTATCACGGCGGCTTCCGTGCTTGGAGTCGTCGTGGGCGCGGCACTCGGGATGGCCCTTTACGCGATCGTCGGCCTGGGCTTCGGCTCGATCGTGACCAACCAGGTCGCAGCC
>CAYFLP010000241.1:0-3282 GCA_964344045.1 uncultured Bifidobacteriaceae bacterium | reverse complement strand
GCGACCGGGCTCTCGTGGTCGATCGCCATGAGCGGCTGGCGCTGCCGCACCTCCCGCGCATCGCCCCATGCGGGCTCCAGCAGGCGCCAGAGCTCCAAGACCTCCTCCGACCGGCCGACGAACGACGAGCACCTCCGCGGTGCGCGGCGCAGCCGGTCGGCGAAGGCGGCGATGGTCGCCGGCGTCGCTGCGACGGGCGCCAGGTTCGCTCCGAGGTAGAGCATCGAGACAAGCCGGTCGCCGTCGAAGTAGCCCAGCAGCTCGCCGCCGAGGCGCCAGGGATCCGTCCCTCCGGCACGCACGCGGGATGCGACGAAGCAGTTCTCGATCGGATCTGCCTCGAGCAGGGCGGTCACCTGCGCAAGGTCGCGCATGACGACCGTGCGGACGACACCGACGTGCTCTGCGATCGACATGCGATGGGGCTGCGGCTCTCAGTCGACGGTTACGGTCGGCGCCCCGGAGCCGCTCATCGACTCGGCCAGCTTCATGGCCTCGGTGATCAGCGTCTCGACGATCTGCGACTCGGGCACTGTCGCGATCACCTCGCCCTTGACGAAGATCTGGCCCTTGCCGTTGCCGGAGGCAACGCCGAGGTCAGCCTCGCGCGCCTCCCCCGGGCCGTTCACGACACACCCCATGACCGCCACGCGCAGCGGGACGTCGAGGCCCTCGAGCCCGGCTGTCACCTGCTCGGCGAGCGTGTACACATCGACCTGCGCACGCCCGCACGACGGGCAGGAGACGATCTCCAGGCCGCGCTGGCGCAGGTTCAAGGACTCGAGGATCGAAATGCCGACCTTCACCTCCTCGACGGGAGGCGCCGACAAGGACACGCGGATCGTGTCGCCAATGCCACGCGAGAGCAGGCCGCCGAAGGCCACGGCCGACTTCACCGTGCCCTGGAAGGCCGGTCCCGCCTCGGTGACGCCCAGGTGCAGGGGGTAGTCGCAGGCCTCGGCCAGCTGCATGTACGCCTGCATCATGACCACGGGGTCGTGGTGCTTCACCGAGATCTTGATGTCGCGGAAGCCGTGCTCCTCGAACAGCGAGGCTTCCCACAGGGCAGACTCGACGAGGGCCTCCGGCGTCGCCTTGCCATGCTTCTCGAGCAGGCGCTTGTCGAGCGAGCCGGCGTTGACGCCGATGCGGATGGGAGTGCCGTGGTCGGCAGCGGCGCGCGCGATCTCCCCGACCTTGTCGTCGAAGGCCTTGATGTTGCCGGGGTTGACGCGGACGCCCGCGCAACCGGCCTCGATGGCCGCGAAGACGTACTTGGGCTGGAAGTGGATGTCGGCGATGACGGGAATGCCGCTCTTGCGGGCGATCTCGGGCAGCGCATCGGCATCGTCCTGGCTGGGCACGGCCACTCGCACGACCTGGCAGCCCGAGGCCGTCAGCTGTGCGATCTGCTGGAGGGTGGCATTGACGTCCGAGGTCAAGGTGGTGCACATCGACTGGACGCTGACGGGCGCTCCGCCGCCCACGAGCACCGGGTGCGTGGGGTGCCTCAGGAGCAGCTGCCGGGTCTGCCGGCGGGGAGCGACGAGGCGTGGAGGCACGGGAAGTCCGAGGTCGACGGTCACGGGACAAGTATCGCGGACGCGCGCGGCCCGTGCCGTCAGCCCAGCGAGATCGGCTTGACCAGGTCGGCCCAGATGACGATGCCGCCCATCACGATCAGCAGCCCGGCCACGACGTAGGCCACGGGCAGGAGCCGGGCCATGTCGACCGGGCCTGGATCAGGTCGCCCGCGCCAGTGGGCGACCTTCCGGCGCGTGCCCTCGTACAGCGCCCCTGCGACATGCCCGCCATCGAGCGGCAGGACCGGCACGAGGTTGAACAGGAACAGGAAGAGGTTCAGCGAGGCGATCAGGCTCAAGAACGTGGCTGCCTTGGCCCGCCATGGCTCGTCCATTGCCGCGATCTCGCCGCCGAGGCGGCTCACGCCGACGACCGAGACCGGGCTGTCGACAGGGCGTTCCTGGCCGCCGACCAGGGTCTGCGTGACAAGCTCGTACAAGTGGACCGGGAGCATGACGAGGGCCTGGACCGACTGGACGGTCAGGTCCCACATGAACACGGGCACCTGGGTCCATGGCTGGCTCACCCAGGTCATCGCCGGCACGATGCCGATATAGCCCGCGGTGGCGGTCTCCCCCGTCGGCTGGCCCTGATCGTCGAACACGGGCCTGTCGGCGGAAGCGATCGTGATCGGCAGCTCCCGTCGCGCTCCGTCACGGACCACGGTGAGGGTTGCGGACTTGCCCGGGTGCGCACGGATCCAGTCGGTCGCCTCGTTCCAGGTGGCGACCGCGGCACCGTCGATCGCGACGATCTGGTCGCCTGCTGCCAGGCCCGCGACCGCGGCCGGCGCGGGCGCACTGCCGTCGGGGCAGTTGCCCGACGGAAGGGGCGCCGCAGTCGGGTGCTCGGCAGTGGGAGTGCAGGTAGCAACCTGCGCGATTGCGGTCGTGGGCTGGGGCAAGCCGATGCCGACGAGGACGATCCCGAACAGCACGAAGGCCAGCAGCAGGTTCATGGTCGGCCCGCCGAGCATGATGACGATGCGCTTGCGGACGGGAAGCGAGTAGAAGGCACGGTCCTCCTCCCCCGGAGGCACTTCCTGCGCAGACTGCTCGCGGGCGTCGGCGACCATGCGGGCGAAGCGGCCCGGCGGCTTGGCCTCGGCAGCAGTAACCGCTGCCTGGGGCACCGGCGCGAGCATGCCGATCATGCGGATGTAGCCGCCCAGGGGGATCGCCTTGAAGCCGTATCGGGTCTCGCCACGCACCTTCGACCACACCGTCGGGCCGAACCCCACCATGTACTCAGTGACCTTGACGCCGAAGGCCTTCGCGGGCACCAGGTGGCCCACCTCGTGCAGCGCGATCGATGCGCCGATGAGGATCGCGAAGGCGACGATCCCGAGCACCTCGAGCATGTCAGCCCTCCTCGATGACCGCCGCGGCCCGAGCGCGCGCCCAGGCATCTGCCTGTAGGACGTCTTCGAGGGCAGTTGTGTTCCCGTCGCGGTACGCCGGACCGTCGAGGTGCTCACGCAGGACCCGATCGATCGTCGCGACTATTCCGGGGAAGCTCAGCCGGCCGTCGAGGAAGGCCGCGACGCACGCCTCGTCTGCACCGTTGAAGACGGCGGGCGCCGTGCCTCCGGCCGTGCCTGCCGTCCGGGCGATTCCCACGGCCGGGAAGGCGACCTCGTCCAGGGGCGAGAACTCCCACGTCACTGCGGTCGTCCAATCGCATGGCGGCGCCGCGTGC
>CAYFLP010000240.1:0-3312 GCA_964344045.1 uncultured Bifidobacteriaceae bacterium | reverse complement strand
TCAGGGGCTTGCTCGCGCCGTATTCGGCGCGCATCGCCATGAGGCCGGGCATCTCGTGCTCGGCGAGGCGGATCTCATCGCGGCCGAACTCGGCCAGGGAAAGGTCGGCGACCTTGAAGTCGGGGGTGCCGTCGGACTTGAACACGGACATGCAGGACTCCTCGTGAGAGTGGACAGGTCATGCGAACGGCACGAGGCTTCGATGGTTCGCCGAGATATCGGGAAGGCCGTCGCGGGAACCAGGGCTCCGGACCGCTGACGACCCCACGATTGTGCCAGATCAGCCCCGGAATCGCCGAATCCACGCTGGGGGGCACGCGTCACAGGCCGCGCCCCGGCGCGCAGGTCAGGAGGGGCTGCGGTCTATGTCGGGCTCGAGGAAGACGTACTTTGCCGTGGGCACGGCAGCGCGGAGCTTGGCCTCGGCATCGTCGATGTCGTCGGCTATCTCGATGCCCGTGGCCGAGTGCGCGACGGCGACCTTGGCTGCCACGAGGAGCTCGTCGGGCCCCACGTGCAAGGTGCGCAGGTGGATCACGCGCAGCACTCCATCCGAGCTCTCCAGCGCGGACGTGATGGCCTCGACCTCCTCGGGAAGCGCACTCTCCCCCACCAGCATGGCCGTCATCTCGATGGCCAGGAAGACGGCGATCACCACGAGCAGGCTGCCGACTGCCATCGCGCCCACCGCATCGAAGCGACCGTCGCCCGTGATGACTGCCAGGCCCACGCCGACGAGCGCGAAGACCAGGCCGACCAGCGCGCCGGCATCCTCGAGCAAGATCACGGGCAGCTCAGGCTGGCGCGCGTCGCGCACGAACCTCAGGAGCGTCCGGGAGCCGCGCGCGTGGTTGGCCTCCTGGAGTGCGGTCCGGAACGACAGCGATTCCAGGACGATGGCGACGGCCAGCACCACGATCGCGATCCACCAGTCCTCGAGGGGCTCCGGATGCATCCACTTGTGGAAGCCCTCGTACAGCGAGAAGACACCGCCGACGAGGAAGAGCACGATCGAGACCACGAAGCCGTAGACGAAGCGTCGACGGCCATAGCCGAAATTGTGACGGGTATCGGGAGCCTTCTTCGAGCGCTTGTTGCCGATCAGGAGCAGGATCTGGTTGCCGGAGTCGGCAAGGGAATGGATCGCCTCGGAGAGCATGGAGGACGAGCCCGTGAAGGCGAACGCGATGAACTTGCTGATCGCGATGCCCAGGTTCGCGAGCAGGGCTGCGACGACAGCCTTCATCCCGCCTTCGGTGCTCATGCCTTCTCCCCTTGGGTGCTAGCGCTCGGTGGACTGGATGACGGCCACGAGGCCCTCGGCACGGATCGTCGCATCGGGATCCCCGGCCCCCAGCACGGCGGCGGTGCCCTTCTTCAGCGTTGCCTCTGCCTCGTCGGTCTCGACGCTGGCCCTGCCGTCGATGAGGAGCACGATGCGATACGAGCCCGACAGGATCCGCTCGTCGCCTGCACGCAGGACCCGCACGACGAACGGGGAGTCGATCGGCCAGATGAGGTCGCCGTGGCTGGTGCGCAGCACCTGGGGCCGGAGGTCGGGCACGAGCGCATTGATGGCGTGCTCGACGTGGACGGGCTTGGAGGTGAGCCCGAGGCGCACGACATTGTCGCTCGACGACATGACCTCCAGGCCGATGCCGCGGATGTAGCTGTGCGGCACTCCGGCGGGCACGTAGACGGCCTCGCCGGCCTCTAGTGCGAGGTAGTCGAGCATGGGCGTGAGGAGGGCTCCCGGGTCGTCCGCGTACAGCGAGGCGACCGTCTCGTAGGCCGCGACCTGCTCGTCGGGCAGGCCGGCCTCGCGTGCCGCGATCGGCAGCTGGCCGATGCGCGGTGCGCTCGACAGCTGCAGCAGCAGCCTGATCGCGTCGTTGATCTTGCCCGTGCGCAAGGCGCCGACGGCTTCGCTGGTGCCGTCGACCCGCGCGAGGATCGCGGCTGCCGTATCCGTGGCCCGCCAGCCGGCGAAAGCCTCGAAGGCCTCCAGCGCGATGAGCATCTCGGTCTTCTCGAAGGGATCGCTGTAGATGCGCGGGCCGCCCTCGGACTGGGCCGCGTACTGCTCGACAGCGACCTTGCGCCGTGGATGCACCTGCACCGAGAGCGGCTTCGCTGCGGCGAGCAGCTTCACGAGCAGCGGTATGGCCTCGACGTCGAAGCGATCGCCGAGGTTCTCGCCCGTCGGCACGCCGTCGTCGTCGAGGAGGGGGGACGGGCCGCCCGGGTGGACTCCGTACCAGAGCTCGGCCTGCGGACCGCCGGTGGTCTCCGACCAGGGAGCCAGTCCGTCGACGATGCCCCAGTCGTAGTCCTTGACGGCTCCCCGCACGATCAGCACGGGATCAATCTATCCGGCGATCGGACGGGGCAGTGCCCCGCCAGCCTCGATGCGTGGCCCTCGCCGAAGGCGGTGCACCTGTCAGGGATTGGCGGGCTTCGCGGGTCCTGTCGCCTCGTCGAGGAGCATCACCGGGATGCCGTCGCGCACGGGAAACCGTCGCCCGCACACCGTGCAGACGACCTCCATCGTGGCGAGGTCGGGCACGACCGCCCCATGCGCATCGCACGGGCAGGCCAGGACCTCCCAGAGCTCGGCAGAGACCCCCAGTGGCGCCGGACGGCCGGACTGTGCCATCGCTACTCCCCCGCCCGCATCATCGCCAGCACCTCATCGCGCAAGGCCTGCATCTGCTCCGGCGTTGCCGCCTCCACGTTCAGCCGCAGCAGCGGCTCTGTGTTGCTCGGCCGGACGTTGAACCACCAGGTGTCGCCCGTGAACGTGAGCCCGTCGAGATCGTCGATCTCAACGCCGCCGCGGGCCTCGAACTCTGCGCGGATCGCCGCCGTGACAGCGGCCTGGTCGGCCACCTCGGTGTTGATCTCGCCACTGACGCTGTAGCGGTCGTAGGGAGCCAGGATCGACGACAGCGTGGTGCCGGCAGGGGTCTCGCCCAGTGCAGCCAGAGCATGCAGTGCGGCGAGCATGCCGGAGTCGGCGCGCCAGAAGTCGCGGAAGTAGAAGTGGCCCGAGTGCTCGCCGCCGAAGACGGCGTTCGTGTCGGCCATGGTCGCCTTGATGAACGAGTGGCCGACGCGCGTGCGCACGGGCACGCCGCCGTTCTCGCGGATCACCTCGGGCACGGCCTTGGAGGTGATCAGGTTGTGGATGACGTTGGCCCCTGGGTCCTTCGCCAGCTCTCGCGCGGCGATCAGCGCGGTGAGGGTCGACGGGCTGACGATCTCGCCGCGCTCGTCGACGACGAAGCAGCGGTCGGCATCGCCGTCGAAGGC
>CAYFLP010000239.1:378-3328 GCA_964344045.1 uncultured Bifidobacteriaceae bacterium | reverse complement strand
TGAACACGCGCGCAGGGCCGGAGAAGGAGAGCAGCTCCTCGGCCACGCCGGCCGTCTTGACGATGCAGCCGTCCTCGGCGAGGTTGCCGAAGAGCACGGCGAGGCCGCCGTCCTGCGAGAAGGCATGCGCCTGGTCGCGGATGACTCCCTCTACCGCATCGACGTCTACCGACTCGTACCGGCGGTCCTGCGAGAAGGCCACCTGGGTGGGCACTCCCCCAGGCGCCGCCCGGAAGAAGTCGATGACAGCCGGGTCCGACGCCTGGGCGATGTCCCACGCCTCGAGCGCTGCCGCCATGGTCGGCGCGTGCACGGTGCTGACGCCCGTGTGCAGCTTGCCGGCACGGTCGAGCTCGCCCAGGATGCGCATGACGCCGCCTGCACGGTGGACGTCTTCCATGTGCACGAGCTGCGTGGACGGCGCGACCTTGGACAGGTGCGGAACCTGGTGCGAGAGCCGGTCGATGTCGGCCATCGTGAAGGGGACTCCGGCTTCCTGCGCAGCTGCCAGCAGGTGGAGCACGGTGTTGGTCGACCCGCCCATCGCGATGTCGAGCGACATGGCGTTCTCGAACGCCTCGAAGGTGGCGATGGAGCGCGGCAGGACGGAGGCATCGTCGTTCTCGTAGTACCGGCGTGCGAGCTCTACGGACAGCCGGGCGGCGCGCTCGAACAGCTCGCGTCGATCGGCATGCGTGGCGAGCAGGGAGCCATTGCCCGGCAGCGAAAGGCCCAGGGCCTCGGTCAGGCAGTTCATGGAGTTGGCCGTGAACATGCCCGAGCACGAGCCGCAGGTGGGACAGGCCGAGCGCTCCATCGCCCCGACCTGCTCATCGCTGTTCTTGGCATCGGCCGCCTCGACCATCGCGTCGATCAGGTCGACCTTGCGCTCAGCGCCGTTCCAGTTGACCTTGCCGGCCTCCATGGGGCCGCCCGACACGAAGACCGCGGGGATGTTCAGGCGCAGGGCAGCCATCAGCATGCCCGGCGTGATCTTGTCGCAGTTCGAGATGCACACCATCGCATCTGCCGTGTGCGCATTGACCATGTACTCGACGCTGTCGGCGATGAGGTCTCGACTCGGCAGCGAGTAGAGCATGCCTCCGTGGCCCATGGCGATGCCGTCGTCGATCGCGATCGTGTTGAACTCCTTGGCGATGCCGCCGGCCGCCTCGATCTCCGCGGCCACCAGCTGGCCCAGGTCCTTCAGGTGCACATGGCCCGGGACGAACTGGGTGAAGGAGTTGACGACGGCGATGATCGGCTTGCCGAAGTCACCCTCCTTGACGCCTGTCGCGCGCCACAGTGCCCGGGCACCGGCCATGTTGCGGCCGTGGGTCGACGTGCGGGAGCGGTACATGGGCATGGTGCGACCTCATCTATCGGCGACGAACAGTGCTCACTTCAACACGACCACTGTAGGGGGCGCGACAAGCACCCCCGCGGGTCAGCCCGCGCAGAGGATGGAGTCCTGCGCGCCGAGCACGCCCTTCTCGGTCTGCCATGACTGGCCGGATGCCTTGTCGGTGACGACCAGGTAGGCGGCCGCCGCCTTGGTCACCGGCGGCTTGGTTCCCGGCGGGAATGCCTGCAGGGGCACCTTCCTGACGGCCACGTCTACTGTGACATCGCTCGAGCCAGTGCCCGACCAGCACGGCGAGGCGGTCTTCGCCTTCTTCGCCTGCCCCCACACGACCTTCTCCCCCGGAGCGAAGCCCGCGTACTGGGTGACGATCACTGTCTCGAAGTCAACGGACGGCTTCCAGGTGGGCTGGAGGACGAAGCTCATGCCCCTCGTCCTGTCCGTGGGAACGACCATGGTGGCGACGCCGTTCGTGACCGTGGCGGTGGGGCCGTCCCACGGCTGCCCCTTCTTGTCGGTCCACGACGACGACAGGACAGTGCAGCCCTCGCACCCGGTGACCCTCATCGTGATCGTGGTGTTGGACGCGGCCTGCGACGCGGGTGCCGCGAGAACCACGGCGGATGCACAGGAAGCGATGGCAAGGACGGAGGCGGCTAGTCGGCGCATGCCCGAAGGCTAGACCGAGGCGACCACGTTGCGCAGGGGTTCGCCCGCCCGCCACGCCTGCACCTGAGCAGACACGAGCGCGTGGATGCGCGGACGAAAGGCCGAGGTGTTGCCGCCCACGTGCGGACTGATCAGGACACCTGGCGCCTGCCACAGCGGGTGATCGGCCGGAAGCGGCTCCGGGTCCGTGACGTCGAGGGCGAAGCGCAGCCGCCCGGCATGCCGGAGGACCGCATCGGTATCGACGACGGGACCCCGTGCGACGTTGACGACGAGGGCCCCGTCGGGAAGCAGCGCGAGGAACTCGTCGTCGACGAGGTGCCGGGTCTGGTCGGTCAGCGGGACGGCGAGGATCACGACGCCCGCCCGACGCACCAGGACCCGCAGGTCCTCGGCACCGTGGACGCCGGGCCGGGCAGTGCGCCCGACCACGTGAAGGTCGACTTCGAACGGCTCCAGGCGCCGCCGGATGGCCTCGCCCACATTGCCCGCGCCCACGATGACGACGGTGCGATCCGCGAGTGCGTCGCGACTGCCGTGGAGCCAGGCACCGCTGGGCATGGCGCGCGCGAAGTCGTCGATGCCGCGCAACCGTGCGATGGCCAGGCCGACCGCGAGCTCGGCAGTGCTGGTGTCATGCACCCCGGCCGCATTGCACAAGGCGACGCCTGCGGGCACGTGCTCCAGGGCGTGCTCGTAGCCCGCCGTGAGCAGCTGGCACACGCGCAGCCGGGGCATGCGCGACATGATGCGCAGGCTCTCGGGCGGCCCCATGTAGAGCGGCGCATAGAACTCGACATCGGCCAGCAGCCCGTCCGGCGGCAGCTCCTCGAAGGAGCAGGTGCCGTCGACGGCCCCGATGAAGGCAGGTACCGCAGCGAGGCCTGCCACGGTGGCGCCTACTCGATGACGCCGAGC
>CAYFLP010000239.1:0-368 GCA_964344045.1 uncultured Bifidobacteriaceae bacterium | reverse complement strand
GCGTCCGCCTGGCCCTTGGTGGCCTTCATGACCGCGCCCACGACTGCACCGGCAGCCTGGACCTTGCCTCCCCTGATCTTCTCGGCGACATCGGGCTGCGCCGCGAGCGCCCCGTCAATGGCCGCGAGCAGGGCCGCGTCGTCGCTCACGACAGCAAGCCCACGCGCGGCGATGATGGCCTCAGGCTCGCCCTCGCCAGCGATGACTGCCTCGAAGACCTGGCGAGCGAGCTTGTCATTGATGGTGCCGGCAGCGATGAGCCGCTCGACCTCGGCGATGTGGGCGGGCGTGACGCCGAGCGAGTCGAGCTCGACGCCGCGGTCGTTGGCAGTGCGCAGCAACTCCCCCGTCCACCACTTGCGTGCCGC
>CAYFLP010000238.1:0-3329 GCA_964344045.1 uncultured Bifidobacteriaceae bacterium | reverse complement strand
TCGCCGAGGGCGAGGATGTCGATGTCGAGCGTGCGAGGGCCCCAGCGCACCTCGCGGGTGCGATGCCATGCCTGTTCCACGGCCTGGGTGGCGGCCAACAGGGCGTCCGGCGCCAGGCTGGTGACGCCGACGACGACGGCATTGAGGTAGTCGGCCTGCTCGGGACCGCCGACAGGATCGGTCTCGACGACGTCGGAGGCTCCCGTCAGCACGAGGCCGGGGGTGGCGGCAAGGTCATCGACCGCGCCCTGCAGGACGCCGAGGCGGTCACCGATGTTCGAGCCCAGGGCCAGGGCAACGGGAAGGCCAGCAACGCTCATCACGGACGCCGGGTGCGCACGATGCGAACAGCGACATTGCCGAACGGCACGGTGATCGGTGCCGAAGGCTTGTGCACGGTGACTTCAACGCCCTCGACCCGGCCATGGGCCAGGCAATCGGAAGCAATGGCTTCCGCCAGCGTCTCGATCAGGTCGACGGGCTCTCCGACGATGCGGGCATGGACTTGCTGCGCGACCACTCCGTAATCGACCGTCATCGCAAGGTCGTCACTGGCCGCGGCCTCGACGACCGACAGGTCGAGGACGACGTCGACGATGAATTCCTGGCCATTGCTGCGCTCGTGGGCAAAGACACCGTGAAAGCCAGTGCCCCGGATGCCGGTGATGATGATCTGGTCGCTCATGCAGGAGATCCCTTCCCGTGTTCGCCGGAACCCGCGTGCCACGCCTCGACGACACGCACGGCGTCGGCACTTCCCCGAACGTCGTGCACCCGAACCGCCCAGACTCCGCGATCCGCTGCCACCGCAGTGATCGCATCGGTCGCCACGTCGCGCTCGTCGAGCGAGCGCGGCACACCGCCGCGGTCGGCCAGCAGCGAGCCGAGGAAGCGCTTGCGCGATGCCCCGACCAGGATCGGGCGCCCCAGCAGGGCGAGCCTGTCGAGGCCGCGCAGCAGCTGCCAGTTGTGCTCGGCATCCTTGGCGAACCCCAGTCCAGGATCGATGACGATCCGTGCGGCGCTGACACCCGCCTGCTCGGCAGCGCCCACGCGCAGCGAGAGCTCGTCGCAGACCTCGCCCACCACGTCTGCATACCGGGCAAGGTCGTCCATGGCGGCACTGTGGCCACGCCAGTGCATCAGCACGACGGGCACTGCGAGCTCGGCAACGGCCGGGAGCATCTCGGGGTCAGCAAGCCCCCCGCTCACGTCGTTGACCAGGACTGCACCGGCGCCCACTGCCGCTACGGCCGTGGAAGCGTGCATCGTGTCGATGCTGACAGGCACTCCGGCGGCTACGAGCCCGTCGATGACGGGGAGCACGCGCGCACGCTCTACCGCAGGATCGATGCGGGATGCGCCCGGACGAGTCGACTCGCCGCCGACGTCCACCAGGTCGGCACCATGCTCGCGCAACCGGATGCCGTGCGCGATCGCGTCGGCCACTGCTGCGTACTTGCCGCCGTCCGAGAAGGAATCCGGGGTCACGTTCAGCACGCCCATCACGAGCGTGCGCCCGAGAGCGCCGAGGGCGGAGGGCAGTCCCTCAGGATGCGGGACGCGAGGCGCCAGCATCACGACTGCCTACCGGCCGACGATCAGCGCCATGGCCTCGGCGCGCGTCGCGGCATCGCGCAGAGATCCGCGCACTGCACTCGTGGTCGTGCGGGATCCGGGCTTGCGCACGCCCCGCATGGCCATGCACAGGTGCTCGGCCTCGAGCACGACGATCGCGCCGCGCGGGTCGAGGATGCGCATGATCGCGTCGGCGATCTGCGTGGTGAGGCGCTCTTGGACCTGGGGGCGCCTGGCGTAGACGTCGACCAGGCGAGCGAGCTTGGACAGTCCGGTGATCCGGCCATTCGCATTCGGGATGTAGCCGATGTGGGCAACGCCGTAGAAGGGCACGAGGTGGTGCTCGCAGGTGCTGTAGAGCTCGATGTCCTTCACCAGGACCATCTCGTCGTGACCCAGGTCGAAGGTGGTGGTGAGCACCTCTTCGGCGGTCATGTGCAGGCCACGGAAGATCTCGGCATACGAGCGCGCAACCCTGGCGGGGGTGTCCTTGAGTCCGTCGCGGTCGGGATCCTCGCCGATCGCGAGCAGCAGTTCGCGAACGGCAGCCTCGGCGCGAGCCTGGTCGAACGGCCCGATGGCCGGCTCCTGCCCGAAGGTGACCGGGTCGACGCCCGTGCTGTCGCTCACGCAGGGTCGATCTCGGTGAGGACGGCCACGTCACCGTGGCCGTTCAGGGCGGCAAGCTCCGCGGGCGTCTGGATCGGACCGCGCTCGTCCGGGCGCCGGCGGGCGGAGCCTGTCCACGCCGGGCGCGGCTCGCGCAGCTGGAGCTCGGCGAAGACCTCCTCGATCTCCGCCTTGTCGAGCGTCTCGCGCTCGAGCAGTGCGAGAACCATGGCGTCGAGCACGTCGCGGTTGGCCACGAGCACGTCGTAGGCCTCCTGGTGCGCGGCCTCGATGAAGGCCCGCACCTCTTCGTCGATGGCAGCAGCGACCTCTTCCGAGTAGTCGCGGATATGGCCCATGTCGCGGCCGAGGAAGACCTCGTTCTGCTCCTGGCCGTAGCGGATGGCACCGAGCCTCTCGGTCATGCCGTACTGGGTGACCATCGCGCGCGCTACCGCGGTCGCCTTCTCGATGTCGTTGGAGGCACCCGTGGTGGGGTCGTGGAAGATCAGCTCCTCGGCAGCACGGCCGCCGAGCATGTAGGCCAGCTGGTTGAGCATCTGGCTGCGCGTCGTGGAGTACTTGTCCTGCTCGGGAAGGACCATCGTGTAGCCGAGGGCTCGCCCGCGCGGCATGATCGTGATCTTGTGCACCGGGTCGGTGCCCGGCAGTGCAGCGGCAACGAGGGCGTGACCGGCCTCGTGATAGGCCGTGATCTTCTTCTCGAGGTCGTCCATGACGCGCGTGCGCTTCTGCGGGCCGGCGATGACGCGGTCGATGGCCTCGTCGAGCGCCTCGTCGTCGATGAGCTCCTTGTCGGTGCGCGCGGTCAGCAGGGCCGCCTCATTGAGGACATTCGCGAGGTCGGCGCCGGTGAATCCCGGGGTGCGGCGGGCCACGGCGAGCAGGTCGACATCCGCAGCGAGGGGCTTGCCCTTGGCATGCACCTGGAGGATCGCATGGCGGCCATTGAGGTCGGGGCGCTCGACGGCGATCTGGCGATCGAAGCGGCCCGGCCGCAGGAGGGCCGGATCGAGGATGTCGGGGCGGTTGGTCGCCGCGATCAGGATGACGTTCGCATTGACGTCGAAGCCGTCCATCTCGACGAGCAACTGGTTGAGGGTCTGCTCGCGCTCGTCGTG
>CAYFLP010000237.1:0-3459 GCA_964344045.1 uncultured Bifidobacteriaceae bacterium | reverse complement strand
TCGCGGTCGTCGACGAGGTCGACTCGATCCTCATCGACGAGGCCCGTACCCCACTGATCATCAGTGGCCCGGCTGACCAGGCCACCACGTGGTACCAGGAGTTCGCGCGCATCGCCAACATCCTGCGCCGCGACGAGGACTACGAAGTCGATGAGAAGAAGAAGACCGTCGGCGTGCTCGAGCAGGCCATCGACAAGGTCGAGGACCAGATCGGCATCGACAACCTCTACGACACCGTCAACACCCCGCTCGTGGGCTTCCTGAACAACGCGATCCGCGCGAAGGAGCTCTTCAAGAAGGACCGCGACTATGTCGTGATGAACGGCGAGGTGCTCATCGTCGACGAGCACACCGGCCGCGTCCTGCCGGGGCGCCGCTACAACGAGGGCCTGCACCAGTCGATCGAGGCGAAGGAGGGCGTCGAGGTCAAGGCCGAGAACCAGACCCTCGCGACCATCACGCTGCAGAACTTCTTCCGCCTGTACTCCAAGCTCTCCGGCATGACCGGCACGGCCATGACCGAGGCCGCCGAGTTCAACCAGATCTACGACCTCGGCGTCGTCCCGATCCCGACTAACCGCCCGATGCAGCGCGTCGACAACGCTGACCTCGTCTACCGCACGTCCGATGCCCGGTACGACGCGGTGATCGAGGATCTCGTCGCGCGCCATGCCAAGGGCCAGCCGGTCCTCGTCGGCACGACGAGCGTGGAGAAGTCCGAGCTGCTCTCGCGACTGCTCAAGCAGAACGGCGTCCCGCACGAGGTGCTCAACGCCAAGCACCATGAGCGCGAGGCCGCGATCGTCGCGCAGGCGGGCCGCAAGGGCGCAGTCACCGTTGCCACCAACATGGCGGGACGAGGCACCGACATCATCCTGGGCGGCAACCCGGAGTTCATGGCCGCTGCAGCGCTGAGCCAGCAGGGCCTGAGCCCGATCGAGGATCCCGACGCCTACGAGGCGGCGTGGCCGGCTGCCCTGGAGAAGGCGAAGGCCTCCGTCGCTGCCGAGCACGAGGAGGTCATCGGCCTCGGCGGCCTGTACGTCTGTGCCACCGAGCGCCATGAGTCCCGCCGCATCGACAACCAGCTGCGCGGCCGTTCGGGACGCCAGGGAGATCCCGGCGAGTCGCAGTTCTACCTCTCGCTCGAGGACGACCTGATGCGGTTGTTCAAGTCCGACATGGTCGACGCGTTCCTGCGCCGGTTCAACGTCCCCGACGACGTGCCGATCGAGGCGAAGATGGTCACCAATGCCATCAAGGGCGCCCAGTCGCAGGTCGAGGCCCAGAACTTCGAGATCCGCAAGGACGTGCTGAAGTACGACGACGTGCTCAACCGCCAGCGCCTGGTGATCTACGACGAGCGCCGCCAGGTGCTCGAGGGCGCCGACATCCACGAGCAGGTGCGCAGCTTCATCTCCGACACGGTGTCGAGCTACGTCAAGGCCGCCACCGCCGAGGGGTATCCGGAGTCCTGGGATCTGGACCAGTTGTGGCGTGCGCTGAAGCAGCTGTATCCGGTGGGCCTGACCATCGAGCAGGTCGAGGATGCCTCGGGGGGCAGCCTGGCCGGCCTGAGCGCCGACTTCCTCGAGGCCGAGCTCGTCGACGACGCCCACCACGCCTACGACGTCCGCGAGGCCGAGCTGGGCGAGGAGGTCACCCGCGAGCTCGAGCGCCGCGTGATCTTGTCGGTGCTCGACCGCAAGTGGCGCGAGCACCTGTATGAGATGGACTACCTGCGCGACGGCATCGGCCTGCGTGCGATGGCCCAGCGCGATCCGCTGATCGAGTACCAGCGCGAGGGCTACGACCTGTTCGTGGCCATGATGGACGCCATCAAGGAGGAGTCCGTCGGCTTCCTGTTCAATGTCGAGGTCCAGGTGCAGGAGCCGGTCTCGGAGGAAGCTCAGGCCGCGGCGGAGCAGCTGGTAGATGCGACGGAGTCCAGTGCGACTGCTGCGCTGGCCGCCGCCGTTGCCAGTGGCCAGTCGGCCCCGCAGATCGATGCCCGTGGCCTTGGCCCGTCACGTCCGCAGCACATGGAGTACTCCGCTCCCAGCGAGGACGGCGGGGTGGTGCACGGGGAGATGGAAGTCGAGGACGGCGAGCTCGTCGAGGTCGATCCCAATGCCTCGCGGGCCGAGCGCCGTCGCGCCGAGCGGGCCAATCGCCGCAAGACTCGGTAGGCCCGGGGACAGGGCGGTGCCTCAGGGCAGGGCGATGTCGGTGACGACCCAGGTGTCGCCGGTGCGCTCGAGTCGCATGCCGATTGCCTGAGCGCGCTCGCCGCCGATCAGCACGGCCGACATCTCGACGACGTGCTCGGTGATCGGGCACAGCCGGATCGACCGCACGGCGCGCAGCCGGGTGACGCCTGCGCGCTGCCGAGAGCTGGGATGCCGCGCAACGGCCTGGCCGCGCTGGGTGATGCGGACGAGCTGCTCGCGCGCCACGTAGCGGGTCAGCTGGCCTGCCGGGCGCTGCCCCGTGGCGACCTCGAAGACGGCGTTGACCAGGCGGGCGAGCCACTTGTTGGCCCCTGGCATCGCCAGGATCTCGTCATGGCTGGACGCAGGTACCGAACCGGGGGACGGCACGAGATGCAGGTGCCGAGGAGCCACCGGTATGGCCGGTAGGCCGGGAGCTGCCTCCCATTCGAGGTCGAGGGCGAGCTGGACGGGCTCGATCTCGACGACTGCAGGCACCACGCGCAGTGCCGGGCGGCGCTGGCGCGAGCGCGGGGACCGCGCCTTCTGCGGGGTGGCTGGCTGGGCGTGGAGGGAAACGGTGGACACGACAGGCCTTTCGTCAGGACTGCCGCGGTGCTGGACGCGGGAGGTCTTTACTGGTGTTTGCTTGTGTTTGCTTTTGTATGTCACGGATTGCATGGATGTCAAGCGTTCCGATGCAGGCGGTCTCCCCGTGTGGAAAACCTGCTAAACAAACTGTCTACTTTAGTCGACTGTGGACGGCGTACTTGTCCTGCAACGCCCGTCCAGTGACCGTGGAGTCATGCGAGACGACGCCGATGCGTGGCTGGAACCAGTTGCCCTGATTCGCCAGGAAGTTGCGGAGGAAGCCAGGTTCGAAGCCTGGGACCTGCTCGAAGTCGAGCGCCAGCGCATGGCACTCGTCGACCTCATCGGGGCGGGCGCTCGCCTCACCCTGCGCTCGGGCACCACGCTGGGCATCGAGGCGGTGAGCGAGAGGTTGGTCGACGCCGTGGTCGTCGAGTCGTCACGGGAGCTCACCTGGCTGCAGGCGGCCTGCGTCGCTTCGGTTGCCCGCCCCGTCCAGCGGCTGGCCGATGACGGCGGCTCGCGACGGACCTCCGGTGCATGGCTGCGCGAGCAGTGGGGACGCCTCGTCTGGGTGGAGATGCGCACGGGTCAAAGCTGCAGGGGCATCCTGCAGGGAGTCGGAAGGGACTTCCTGCTCATAGGGCAAGGGCAGCAG
>CAYFLP010000236.1:0-3474 GCA_964344045.1 uncultured Bifidobacteriaceae bacterium | reverse complement strand
GCCTTCGGCATCGTCATGCCGGCGCACTACTACGCCTCGGATGCAGTCCAAGGGCTGTGGAACCTCGTGACCGCCGTGCTCATCGTGCGCGGCATCATCACGCCCAAGTGGGCGCCAGCGGCCTTCGCCCTGGCGATCTGCGTCGACAACGCCATGCTCAACTTCCAGTACACGATCGCGGGCTACAGCGCGGTGGGCGTCATCCTGCTCACCATGGCCGTCTACGGCGCCATCACGCTGGTATGGCGGCCCTTCATCATCAGCGCGGTGTGGATGGGCGCCTTGACGTCCTACGTCATCGTGACGACCGATCCCGACCAAGGCCTCGGCTGGGCCCTGACGGCCATCACCGCGCTACTGGTCTCGGGCACCGTGCTCTACGGCCGGATCAAGGCGGTCGAGCGCCTGGCCATCGCCAATCAGCGCATCGAGGAGATGGCCACGCGAGATGCGCTCACCGGCCTCCTCAACCGGCACGGGCTGGACGGGATTCAAGGCGCCCTGGCATCGCTCTCCCGCCGCACGGGCATGCCGTTGTTCTCCGTCTTCGTCGACGTCTGCGGGCTCAAGGTCGTCAACGACAAGCACGGGCATGCCGCGGGCGACGATGTCATCCGAGCGAGCGCAGCGGCCCTCGTCGCCACCTGCCGCGAGTCCGATGCCATCTGCAGATGGGGCGGTGACGAGTTCGTTGTCGTGGGCCTGGGCGATGCCCCGGACCCCAGTGCGTTCGCCGAGCGGCTCATCGGCCGGATCGATGCGTCGAGATTCGCTGGTACCTGGAAGCCAGACCTCGCCGTGGGCGTGTCCCAGGCAACGGACGGCGATATCGAGCGCTTGATTTCCGACTCGGATGCGCACATGTACGCGCGGCGCGAAGTGGCCCGCAGGTAGCTGGCGAACTGGCCACTGGCGGCTCGGCGGGCAGCTCCCGAGCTACCACGGTGAAAGGCAGGCCCATGGGTGACATTGCGAGGCCGGTATGCGAGGCTAAGAAGCGGCCGCCAGCGTGCGGCGTCGAAGTTCCCTGCTGATGAGGAGAGACTCATGATCGGTCGTCGTCGTGGAATGGGCGTTGTGGGCGTTGCCGCCACTGCCAAGGTCGTGAGCAACCGCACGATGGCGCGGGCCGAGGCCGAGCAGGCAGAGCAGCAGGCGCAGCAGCAGGCCATGAACGACGCGGCCACCCAGGCTGCACAGCAGGCGGTTGCCGCGCAGCAGCCCGCCGCACCGGCAGGCGACGACATCACCGCGCAGCTGGAGAAGCTCGCGGGCCTGAAGAACTCCGGTGCGATCTCCGACGAGGAGTTCGCGGCCGCCAAGGCCAAGCTGCTCGGCCTGTAGCGCTCACTTCCTGATTCCTTGATCGATCACGGCACGTGGGACGTCCACGCTGTCGATGGTGCCGACGTGCGCCTGCGCAGCGGCTCCATCGGCCTGTTCACCGTCGACATCACGGCCCCGGTTCGCCACGGGACAGTGACCATAGATGCGTCCGGCGTGCGCGTCGACCTCGTCCTGGCCCTGGAGAAGGTGTCGACCGGCAACTTCTTGATGGACCGGGCGGCGCGGTCCCTCGTGTCGCGGCATGACGCCCACGACCTGAGCTACCGGGCAACCGGGCCCGCTAGTGCCCAGCCCTGGGAGGTCACCGGCAACGCGGTGTCCGGCGACATCGACGTCCTGCTCGCGCTTACCCTCACCCCCGTGGGGGCAGCGCACCCGATGGACGAGCTCGAGCTCGTCCATCGGGTGCGCTGCCCCCACGGGGGTGAGGGTAAGCGCGAGCAGGACGTCGATGTCGCCGGACACCGCGTTGCCGGTGACCTCCCAGGGCTGGGCACTAGCGGGCCCGGTTGCCCGGTAGCTCAGGTCGTGGGCGTCATGCCGCGACACGAGGGACCGCGCCGCCCGGTCCATCAAGAAGTTGCCGGTCGACACCTTCTCCAGGGCCAGGACGAGGTCGACGCGCACGCCGGACGCATCTATGGTCACTGTCCCGTGGCGAACCGGGGCCGTGATGTCGACGGTGAACAGGCCGATGGAGCCGCTGCGCAGGCGCACGTCGGCACCATCGACAGCGTGGACGTCCCACGTGCCGTGATCGATCAAGGAATCAGGAAGTGAGCGCTACAGGCCGAGCAGCTTGGCCTTGGCGGCCGCGAACTCCTCGTCGGAGATCGCACCGGAGTTCTTCAGGCCCGCGAGCTTCTCCAGCTGCGCGGTGATGTCGTCGCCTGCCGGTGCGGCGGGCTGCTGCGCGGCAACCGCCTGCTGTGCAGCCTGGGTGGCCGCGTCGTTCATGGCCTGCTGCTGCGCCTGCTGCTCTGCCTGCTCGGCCTCGGCCCGCGCCATCGTGCGGTTGCTCACGACCTTGGCAGTGGCGGCAACGCCCACAACGCCCATTCCACGACGACGACCGATCATGAGTCTCTCCTCATCAGCAGGGAACTTCGACGCCGCACGCTGGCGGCCGCTTCTTAGCCTCGCATACCGGCCTCGCAATGTCACCCATGGGCCTGCCTTTCACCGTGGTAGCTCGGGAGCTGCCCGCCGAGCCGCCAGTGGCCAGTTCGCCAGCTACCTGCGGGCCACTTCGCGCCGCGCGTACATGTGCGCATCCGAGTCGGAAATCAAGCGCTCGATATCGCCGTCCGTTGCCTGGGACACGCCCACGGCGAGGTCTGGCTTCCAGGTACCAGCGAATCTCGACGCATCGATCCGGCCGATGAGCCGCTCGGCGAACGCACTGGGGTCCGGGGCATCGCCCAGGCCCACGACAACGAACTCGTCACCGCCCCATCTGCAGATGGCATCGGACTCGCGGCAGGTGGCGACGAGGGCCGCTGCGCTCGCTCGGATGACATCGTCGCCCGCGGCATGCCCGTGCTTGTCGTTGACGACCTTGAGCCCGCAGACGTCGACGAAGACGGAGAACAACGGCATGCCCGTGCGGCGGGAGAGCGATGCCAGGGCGCCTTGAATCCCGTCCAGCCCGTGCCGGTTGAGGAGGCCGGTGAGCGCATCTCGCGTGGCCATCTCCTCGATGCGCTGATTGGCGATGGCCAGGCGCTCGACCGCCTTGATCCGGCCGTAGAGCACGGTGCCCGAGACCAGTAGCGCGGTGATGGCCGTCAGGGCCCAGCCGAGGCCTTGGTCGGGATCGGTCGTCACGATGACGTAGGACGTCAAGGCGCCCATCCACACCGCGCTGATGATGAAGGGCCGCCATACCAGCGTGATGGCGCCGTAGACGGCCATGGTGAGCAGGATGACGCCCACCGCGCTGTAGCCCGCGATCGTGTACTGGAAGTTGAGCATGGCGTTGTCGACGCAGATCGCCAGGGCGAAGGCCGCTGGCGCCCACTTGGGCGTGATGATGCCGCGCACGATGAGCACGGCGGTCACGAGGTTCCACAGCCCTTGGACTGCATCCGAGGCGTAGTAGTGCGCCGGCATGACGATGCCGAAGGC
>CAYFLP010000235.1:2965-3492 GCA_964344045.1 uncultured Bifidobacteriaceae bacterium | reverse complement strand
CGACGCCGGCGTCGCCGTGCTCGTGGGATCTGCAGCGGCGGTAACGGTGACGTTCATCTTCGCGAACTACGCGGTAGCGGTCATGGGCATCACGACAGTCGTCATCGGACTGTTCTCGTTCGACGGCGATCCCGTGGGCGAGACCATCGTCCTGCGCGCCATCCTGACGATCTCGGCGGCGGTATTGGCGATGCTGGGCTTCGTCATCTGGCCATCGCACCGCAGGGTCGCGCACGAGCATGCCCATGGGCTTGCGCACCCGAACTCGCGCGCCGTCGTCCCTGGCGAGGGGCCCACTGCCGGCTAGGCGATGCGCACGAGGCCCATGCCCGCGCAGCCGGCTTCGAGTGCATCGAGCCCGAAGGCGTCGACGGGCCCGAGGGCACCGGCGCTGCTCGCCTGGCCCGTGAGCAGCATCGCCGCGCACCAGGCCAGCAACTCGGCCGTCAGCTCGTAGGGAGTCGGCCCTTCGACGGTGGCCTGCGTGATCACCTGGTCGACGCCTTCGGGCTCGATGCACTCGAAGC
>CAYFLP010000235.1:0-2955 GCA_964344045.1 uncultured Bifidobacteriaceae bacterium | reverse complement strand
GGGCCGACGGCATCGGTGACCCGGGCGGTCGCGATCGAACGGGAGCCGCTCCGGGCGCTGGCATCGGGCCCCTCGCCGGTCGTCGTCGGGGCCAGCCGCCGGGCGCCTGCGGTCAGTGCCCGTCCGGCAAGCGGCAGGCGGGCGAGAGCGCCCGCAGCGCTGACTCCGGCATGGGCAATCCCCGTGAGCTTCCCGGCCCAGCCCAGGTACACGCCCACCTCGTGAACGCCCGATGCCATGCGGGGGACGGTGAAGTGCTCGGAACTGCCGATGGGGATGCCTGCGAGGTCCTTGCCTCCCACCGTGAAATGGCCTACCCCGTCGCGGACGGTGCCGACCGAGCCCCGCCGGTACGCGTACGGCCGCTGGCCGAGCATGCCGACGACGCTGGCCCGGGTGCCGCTGCTCATCGCCATGCCGCCGCGGACGAAGTAGCCCACGTCGACCCGGTAGGGCAGCTGCCCGGCGGCCACGGCATCGCGCACGGCGAGCCCGGCGGCAAGGTTGCCTGGCAGGTAGTCGTATCCGCATGCGGTGAGCAGCCGGGCTCCGGTGCGCCTGGCCTGTGCGTCCGCTCCCTCGAACACCTGCCGGATGAAGGCCGGCTCGCCGGTGGAGTCCACGTAGCCGCACCCGGCGTCGACCGCAGCCGCCAGGGCTGGTCCGCCGAGCTCGGAGAAGGGGCCGACGGTGGTGACGAGAACGTCCTCCGGCGAGCGCAGGAGAGCCCGTACGGATGCGGGGTCGGTGACGTCGGCCTCCTGCCACGTCGGCGGCGCCGCCATGGGCGCGAGCGGTGCGAGGTCGGCAACGAGCCCGACGAGCCGGTCAGGCGACCGGCCGGCGAGCACGGGAGCCGCCCCGGCCAGCGTGAGGGCCTGGGCCGTGAGGCGCCCGGTGTACCCGGTGGCGCCGAGCAAGATGATGCGGCCACTCATGCGGCGACCGTACCGGCCCTACGCTGTGCGCATGGCTGATCCCGTCACTGCCTTCTGGCATCCCTTCGCCGACATGTCGGCGGTTGCCGGCCGCGACTTCGTCATCGCCTCCGGCGATGGCGCGTACGTCGTCGACGAATCCGGACGCCGTTACCTCGATTCGACTGCCGCGCTGTGGTACGCGAACGTGGGGCACGGCCGCGAGTCCATCGCCGCGGCCGTGGCGAAGCAGATGACCTCGATCGCCAGCTATTCGAACTTCGGCGACTACTCGACCCGCGTGACCTTGGACCTCGCCGATCGCCTGGCCGCGATGGCGCCGATGCCCGACGCCAGGATCTTCTTCACCAGCGGCGGCAGCGATGCAGTCGACACTGCCGCGAAGCTCGCCCGCCGCTACTGGCAGGTCCGGGGCCAGCACGACCGCACGGTGATCATCTCCCGCACCCGCGCCTACCACGGCATGCACATGGCAGGCACTGCGCTCGCCGGCATCCCTGGCAACAAGGACGGATACGGATCGATCGGCATGAGCGTTGCCAATGTCGAATGGGATGACGCTGACGCACTTGCGCGGACCATCGACGAGATCGGCGCCGGCAACGTCGCTGCATTCTTCTGCGAGCCGGTCATCGGCGCCGGCGGCATCTTCTTCCCGCCCGCGGGCTACCTGGAGTCGGTGCGCCGTATCTGCGCCGAGCGCGATGTGCTCTTCGTCGCCGACGAGGTGATCACCGGCTTCGGGCGCACGGGCCGCATGTTCGCGTCGGAGGGCCTCGACCCGGACATGATGCTCGTGGCCAAGGGACTCACCTCGGGCTACCAGCCGATGGGCGCGGTGTTCGTCGCGGGACGCATCGCCGAGCCGTTCTGGACCACTCCCGGACTCATCTGGCGCCATGGCTACACCTATTCGGGGCATGCCTGTGCGGCCGCCGCTGCCATGGCCAACCTCGACATCATCGAGCAGGAGTCGCTCGTCGACCGGGTTGCCTCGCTGCAGGTGTCGCTCTCGGCCGCACTGCTCGGGCTGCGCGAGCACTCGTGGGTGACCGACGTGCGCACGGGCATGGGCCTGCTCGGTGCCGTCACCATCGATCCGCAGGTGCTCGCCGACGACCCGACGACGTTCCCGCGCCTGATCCGCGCGATGCGGGAGGAAGGAGTCGTCAGCCGCATGCTCGCCGACGGCTCGTTCCAGGTCTCGCCGCCCTTCGTCATCACTCGCGACGAGCTGCAGTACCTCGCGGGCGCGATCGATCGCGTGCTCACCGACGCCGGCTCGGTGCGCAGTGGCTCACTGCGCGGGCTGGACGATGTCGAGCTCATCCCCGAGCTGGTGGGCGATGATTCGGGTGGCTTCGGCAGCCTCGATGCGAGCCTGCGAGAGAACGTCCCGCCGCATCACGGCTAGGCCGGGCCTGGCCGCCTACTGATTGCCCTCCTGCTGCGCCTTCAGCAGGTCGCGGATCTCGGTCAGCAGCTTCACGTCGGCCGGCGTCGTGTCGACCTGGCCCTGGCCCATGCGCTCGCGCATCTTGTTCATGGGCAGCACGAAGATGAAGTAGATGACGGTCAGCGTGATCACGAAGGTGATCACGGCGTTGATCATGACCGTGAAGTCGATGACCTGGCCGTTGATCTCGATGGTGCCGGCCGACACGCCTCCGCCCAGGAAGATTCCGACGACGGGCAGGATCAGCGCGTCCGAGAAGGCCTTGACCAAGGCGGCGAAAGCCGCGCCGACGACGACGGCGACGGCGAGATCGATGACGTTCCCGCGAAAGACAAAGGCGCGGAATCCCTTCAGCATGTTCCCTCCAAGGCAGTGATGTCCTGCGCGAATGTACTGCCGCGCATGTCCTGGATGGCCAGTGCCTGGATGGCCAGTGCCTGGATGGCCAGTGCCTGGATGGCCAGTGCCCTGTAGCCAGTGCCCGGCTCGTCGTTCCCGGATCGATGCTGCCCGGCCCGTCACTGCCCGGGGGCTAGCCCGGTGACGAGTGCTGCTATCGGA
>CAYFLP010000234.1:0-3503 GCA_964344045.1 uncultured Bifidobacteriaceae bacterium | reverse complement strand
CACCAACATGCGCTCGTCGACGGGCGACGTCCTGGTGCCGCTCATCCCGCACAAGCAGCTGTCGATGGAGCAGGCGCTGGAGTTCTGCCGCGAGGACGAGTGCGTCGAGATCGCGCCCAACGCGGTGCGCATCCGCAAGGTCATCCTCGCCGCGACCGATCGCGTGAAGGCCGGCCGCAGCAAGAAGGCTTGACCCCTACCCCCTCCTGTCCAGATTTGACCCCACTCCTGGGTCAATTGGACCCGGAGCGCGCGTGCGGGCGGCGTGTCCTCACACTTCACCCCACCCGGCGTCGGTCGGCCTCGGCTGGGCCGTGCGTCATGGGTGCCCGCGGGCTTCAGGGTGGCTCCGACGCGACCTGGTTCATGTTGCGCGACACGCCGTCAGGCTGGGCCTTCTGGGTCAAATTGACCCAGGAGTTGGGTCAAATCTGCAGATGGGTGCGGAGGAAGTCGACTTCTAGGAGCAGGAGGTTCTCGGCGACGACTTCCTGGGGGGTCATGTGCGTGACGCCACTGAGCGGCAGCACCGTGTGCGGCTTGCCCGCCGCCAGCAGGGCGCTGGACATCTGCAGCGTGTGCGCTGCCACGACGTTGTCGTCCGCGAGGCCATGGATGAACAGGAGCGGGCGCCGGAGCCTGTCGGCGCGCGGGAGCAGTGAGCTGCCGTCATATGCCTCGGGGTGCTCCTGCGGAAGCCCGAGATACCGCTCGGTGTAGGCCGTGTCGTAGAGCCGCCACTCGGTGACGGGCGCACCGGCGACGGCAGCATGGAAGACGTCCGGCCGGTCGAGCACGGCCAGCGCGGCGAGGTAGCCGCCGAACGACCAGCCGGTGATGCCGACGCGCGCCAGGTCGAGGTCCGGGTACAGGCGCGCTGCTTCCTGGAGCCCGGCGACCTGATCGGCCAGGACGTCGGTGGCGAGGTCGAGGTGCACGGCGAACTCGCGGCGAGGTCCGCGGCCGGGCGTTCCGGCCCCGTCGACCACGACCACCGCGAATCCTTGGTCGGCCAGCCATTGGTCGGATGCGAAGGCGTTGCTCGCATGCACCACGCGGCTGTGGTGCGGGCCTGCGTAGGGGGCCATCACGACCGGAAGTCGGCTGCCTGCGACATGTGACGTGGGAAGGAGCACGGCGAAGTCGATGTCGCCGACCGAGTGGAAGCGGACGGTGGGCGTGACGATCGGCTCCTCGGCTGCACTCGCGATGGCCGTACTCGACTGCGGGCCCTGGAAGGCTGCCCGGGCACCTGGCCAGTCGTCGGACACCGATACGACGACCATGCCGTGGTCGGACGCCACCGCGGAGTTGACGCCCGGGCCATGGGTCAGCCACGTGCACGTGCCGTCGGTGCCGATCCGTGCGAGGTGCTGCTCGGCCGGGTGCTCGGACGCGGTGACCAGCGTGCCACGCGCGTCGTGGTGCACGACGCCGTTCACCTGGACCCCCGGCGGCGTCAACGGCTGGCCGTCGCGGACGAGCCGGAAGGAGTCGGCGTCGAGGTCGGCGACGATCTCGAGCAGTGCCCCCGTGTCGTCGAGGGCGGGAACTCCCGGCTGCACGGTCACCCACGGCTGCGTCTCGCGCAGTCGCAGCTCGCGTGCGGGGGACCCGTCATGGGGCGCGAGCAGGATCAGCTGGCGCGACTGGTCGCGGCTGAGCACGCTGACTACGGCGCCGCTGTCATGGCCCGCATGCACGGTGGCCAGGTACGGGTACTGCTCGCGTGGCCACGGGATCTCCTGCCGGGTCCCGTCGAGTGCGATGCGGAACAGGCGTGCCTGTGGATTGGCTGTCCCTGCGGCCGGATACCGGTGCGTCCGGGGCTCGCTCGTCGGATGCGCAGGGTCGCTGATCCACTGCAGGGCCACGTCGGACTCGTCGGCCAGCTCAGCGATAACGGTAGTGCTGTCGGGCGCCCACCACAGCCCGCGGTGCCTTTCCAGCTCCTCCGCGGCGATGAAGTCGGCCAGGCCCCAGCACTGGTCGTCGTTGTCGGGCGCGGCCAGCACCCGCCAGTCGCCGCTGGCGTCTGCCGCGACGACGCCGAGCTGGCGCTCGTAGGAGAACGCGACAAGGGAGCCATCGGGCGAGATCCGCGGATCGACGACTCCCTGCGGCGCCGGCAGTGCCACGGGCTCGCCCGCCGCGTCAACGCGAGCGCAATAGAGGGTGCCGTCGATGGAGAAGGCAACGCGCGCGAAGTCACGGGACACGCTGAACGCGGTGATGCCCGACGTCACCTCGCGAAGCCGTTCGCGGCGCGCGCGCTCGGCGTCGGGAAGATCGGCATCGTCGCGATGCAGGACGCGTGCATCGGCTATGCAGTGCTCGCTTCCGTGCTCGTCGACGAGCCACAGGCTCCCCGCCGCGTCACGGCCGGACGAGCTGCGAATGAACAGCGCCTGGGTGCCGTCTTCGGACACCACGAAGCCGCGCGGCACGCCCAGGCGGAAGCGGCGGGTGAGCGCCTCCTGGCGGGGGTAGGTCAGCTGCGCGTGCGTGCCCGGATTGCCCATGGCCGCATGCTAGGTCTCGTAGCGGGCCGCGTAGGGCAGGTACCCTCGCTGCATGGATCGCCGCCTGCTGCTCGTCCACGCGCATCCCGATGACGAGACCATCGCCACCGGCGCCGTCATGGCGAAGTACGCCGCGGAGGGCGCAGCGGTCACCCTCGTGACCTGCACGCTGGGCGAAGAGGGCGAGATCCTGCTGCCGGAGCTCTCGCACCTCGCCGCGGACCAGGAGGACGGACTGGGCTCGCACCGCCAGGACGAGCTGGCCGAGGCCATGTCAGCACTTGGCGTGAGCGACTGGCGCCTGCTGGGCGGTGCCGGGCGCTACCGCGACTCGGGGATGATCGGCACGCCGCCCAACGAGCGCGCCGATTGCTTCTGGCGCGCTGACCTGCTGCAGGCAGCGACCGACTTGGTGGCGGTCATCCGCGAGACGCGTCCGCAGGTGGTCGTCACGTACGACGACTTCGGCGGCTACGGGCATCCCGACCACATCCAGGCCCACCGTGTCACCCACTATGCGATCGCACTGGCCGAGAGCCCCACCTTCCGTCCCGACCTCGGCCCTGCGTGGAGTGTCGCGAAGGCCTATTGGACGGCCTTCCCACGCAGCGTCATCGTCGCGGGCATCGATGCCCTCAAGGCGCAGGGCGTCGAGGACGAATTCACGGCCATGGATCCCAACGACCTCCCGTTCGCCTGCGATGACGCGCTCGTCACGACGGCCGTCGATGCGACGGCCTTCCTCGATCGCAAGATGGACGCGCTGCGGGCGCACCGCACGCAGGTCAATGTCGAAGGCGGGTTCTTCGCGCTGTCGAACAACCTCGGCTCGGAGGCCTTCGGCGTCGAGTACTTCCGACTGGCTCGCGGGGAGCGTGGGGAGCTGGACGCCGCCGGGCGCGAGACCGACCTGTTCGCCGGCCTGGCGGGCTGACCCGCACATGGCGCGATTGCCGATGTCCCGGGGGGCCAGGGTGGGCT
>CAYFLP010000233.1:0-3504 GCA_964344045.1 uncultured Bifidobacteriaceae bacterium | reverse complement strand
TTCCGCTACTACTTCCTGCGCGCGATCCAGTTCGGCCAGGACGGCTCGTTCTCCTGGGAGGACATGTCCGCGCGCTACACGGCCGAGCTCGCGAACGGCCTGGGCAACCTGGCATCGCGTGCGACGGCCATGGTCAACAAGTACTTCGACGGCGTTCTTCCGCAGCCCGGTGCCGAGACCGCCGCAGAGGCTGCGGTCCGAGAGTCGCTCGCGACTGCCGTCACGAAGGCCGAGGCGGCCATCGACGAGATCGACTTCATGTCGGCGATCGTCGCGGTCAAGGAGGTCATCGACCTGGTCAACGGCTACGTCACCGAGGCCGAGCCGTGGGTACTGGCCAAGGACGACGCCCATCGCGAGCGGCTGGCAACGGTGCTCTACACGATCTGCGAGGCCTTGCGCGGAGTAGCCGTCCTCTACAACCCGGTGATGCCCGTGACCATGGCTTCGCTATGGGAGCAGCTCGGGGCGGCGGCTTCCCTCGGGCCGATCGCGGAGCAGCGCGTAGGCGACGCTGGCCGCTGGGGCCAGCTTCCCGCGGGCGCGAACGTGACCAAGGGCGCCGCACTGTTCCCGCGCCTAGAGGAGCCTGCGTGAGCAAGTCGAACGGCGCACCGCCCGAAGCGCCGCTGCCGCTGGCCGCGCCCGTCATCGACTCCCACACCCACCTGAACCTGCACGATCGCTACCTGCACGGCGACGATGCGCCGGATGCCGACGGCATGCTGGCCCTGGCTGCCTCCGTCAACGTCGGCAAGGTGGTGCAGATCGGGTGCGACGTCGACTATGCGCGCCATTCACTGGAGATCGCGCGTGACAGGCCCGACGTCGTGGTGGGCGTCTCGGTGCACCCGAATGACGCGGCCCGCATCGCCGAGCGCGACGGCATGGCGGCCCTCGACGCTGCGATCGACGAGATAGCCGTCCTCGCCCGCGATCCCAAGGTGTTCGCCGTGGGGGAGACAGGGCTGGACTACTTCCGCACGGCGGAGGAGCTCCACGCGGCGCAGAAGCATTCGTTCGCCCGGCATATCGCGCTGGCAAAGGAGCTCAGCAAGGCACTGGTCATCCACGATCGCGATTCGCATGACGACGTACTCGCCCTCCTGGAGCAGGAGGGCGCTCCTGAGCGCACGGTGTTCCACTGCTTCAGCGGCGATGCGGCCATGGCGCGCCATTGCGCCGAGCGCGGCTACTACATGTCGTTCGCCGGCCCCATCACCTACAAGGCGAACGACGACCTGCGCGCGGCGCTCGACGAGGTGCCGGACGAGCTGCTGCTGGTCGAGACGGATGCGCCCTACCTGACTCCTGTCCCGCACCGCGGCAAGGCCAATGCCAGCTACCTCATGCCGCACACGGTGCGCTTCATGGCCGAGCGCCGCGGCGTCGCCGAGGCAGCCATGTGCAATCAGCTCTTCGCCAACACCCAGCGCGCTTTCGGACAGTGGTGAGCCTGCTCGGCGCGGCGGACATCCGCGCGCTGGCCGCCGAGCTCGACATCCGGCCGACGAAGAAGTGGGGCCAGAACTTCGTCATCGACCCCAACACCGTCGAGCGGATCGTCCGTGCGGCCGGGCTCGGCGAGGGCGAGATCGTCGTGGAGGTCGGGCCGGGGCTGGGCAGCTTGACCCTCGCGCTGCTCCCGCACGTGCAGCAGCTGGTGGCGATCGAGGTCGACCCGCGACTGGCGGAGCGACTTCCGCGCACCGTTGCCGAACGGGCGCCAGAGGACGCAGCCAAGCTCACGGTGGTGCAGTGCGATGCCATGCAGGTCACCGACCTGCCGGCCGCGCCGACCGCCCTCGTGGCCAACCTTCCCTACAACATCTCGGTGCCCGTGGTGCTGCACCTGCTGGCGGCTTTCCCGTCGATCGCGAAGGTGCTGGTGATGGTGCAGAAGGAGGTCGCCGATCGCCTGGCGGCGGCGCCCGGGAGCCGGGTGTACGGCGTGCCCAGCGTGAAGGCTCGCTGGTACGGCACCGTCGAGCCCGCGGGCAACGTGGGCACCCACGTCTTCTGGCCTGCCCCGCATGTCGACTCTGGGCTGGTGCGCATCACCCGCACGAGTCCGCCGGCCACCACGGCAACGCGGGAGCAGGTCTTCGCCGTCGTCGACGCCGCCTTCGCCCAGCGGCGCAAGGCACTGCGCGGCGCGCTGTCGTCGCTGGCCGGGAGCCCGCAGCAAGCCGAGGCCGCCCTCGTTGCGGCCGGTATCGCCCCGAGCACGCGGGGCGAGCAGCTCGACGTCGACGACTTCGCTCGTCTCGCCTCCTGCATGAGTGCGCAGGCGACTAGCCTCTGAGGGTGCGCACGACCTCGGTGACCGTCCGCGTTCCGGCCAAGGTCAACCTCCAGCTGTCCGTGGGCCCGTTGCGCGACGACGGCTTCCACGAGCTGGCCACTGTCTTCCATGCGGTCGACCTCTATGACGAGGTGACCGTCCGGGAGATGCCCGATGGCAGCGAGGGCATCAGCCTGACCTCGTCGGGCGAGGGCGCGGGCGAGATCCCGCTCGACGCCACCAACCTCGCCTACCGGGCAGCGCGCCTGCTGGCCGACACGACTGCTGTCGTGCCCGCCATCGAGATGCACCTGCGCAAGTCGATTCCCGTGGCGGGTGGCATGGCCGGCGGCAGCGCCGACGCGGCCGCGGCCCTCGTCGCGTGCGATGCGCTGTGGTCGACCGGAATGTCGCGCGAGGAACTCATGCGACTGGCAGCCGACCTGGGCAGCGACGTCCCCTTCGCCCTGCACGGCGGCACGGCCATCGGCACCGGCCGGGGCGAGCACCTGATGGCGGCAATGTCGCGCGGGTCGTTCTCGTGGGTCTTCGCGCTCGCTGACTCGGGCTTGTCGACGCCCGCCGTGTACCGCGAATGCGATCGGCTGCGCGAGGGACGCACAGTGCGCGAGCCGTACGTGTCCGACCTGCTCATGCAGGCCTTGCGCGCGGGCGATCCGATGCTCCTGGGCAAGGCCCTGCACAACGACCTGCAGGAGGCGGCGATCTCCCTCAAGCCGGCACTGGGCATCCTGCTGGAGGCCGGCGACGATGCCGGCGCCGTGGGCGGAATCGTCTCGGGCAGCGGCCCGACCTGCGCCTTCCTCGCACGCGACGACGACCATGCCCAGGACATCGCGGTCGCCCTCTCCGGCTCGGGCCTGTGCCGCACGGTCCGGCGGGCCACCGGACCTGCCCAGGGTGCCCGCATCGTCGGCTGACCGCCCTGCGGTGGGGGAGATGTGGCCCATGGGACGGTTGTTCGCGGTGGGCGTACACCGGATGGAACAACTCGTGGGGCGGGAGGGTTCACACTAGGGAGTGAACCGTGGGCCCCGCATTAGAGTGGGCCCACGCGTAGTTGAGGGAGTGGAGCAGCGGATGTTCGAGAGGTTTACCGACCGAGCGAGGCGTGTGGTGGTGCTGGCCCAGGAAGAGGCCCGCATGCTCAACCACAACTACATCGGCACCGAGCACATCCTGCTGGGCCTCATCCACGA
>CAYFLP010000232.1:841-3527 GCA_964344045.1 uncultured Bifidobacteriaceae bacterium | reverse complement strand
ACGAGCGTCGTCTCCAGCCCGAACATCACCACGGCGATCAACCCGGTCTCCCTGCGGTTCCCCGCAGTCCTGTACGCAGGCACGCCCACCGTGCTCCAGGGCGTACTCGGCTTCGGCTACAACGATGGCAGCGTCGCCTTCTACCTTGATGGCAACGGCATCAGCCCGTCCGTACCGACCGTCAACGGCGTCGGCACCTTCCAGTGGACCCCACAGGTCAGCGGCAACCACCAGATCACCGTCGCCTACACCAGCAAGCAGCTGCCCAACGGCTCGTACCAGTCGGGCACCTCGCCCCAGCCGGTCAATATCCAAGGCCCCCGCGGCACCGACAACATCACCGTGGACCCCCCGGGCCAGCCCGCCTGGTCGATCGCGGCACCGATCGTGATGACGGCGGGCACCTCGATCACCCTGGCCGGCACCAGCCAGTCCGGCACCCCGGTGATCTTCAGCGAGACCGGCCCGTGCGTGATCTCGGGCGCCCAGCTGCAGGCCCTGTCGGCCGGCACCTGCCAGGTGGTCGCACAGTCGCCCGGCAACGCCACGTACAGCCCCGGAAGCGAGCCGTACTCCGTCACGGTCAACGCGGCACCGAACAAGCCGCGCAGGCCCCGCAACTAGCTCATCGCTCTCAGCGCATGGGAAGGGCCGCTGCGGCAGTGTCGCAGCGGCCCTTCCCATGTCGCGGGCGGCCGTGAGGTGCCCCCTCGACCCCTAGGCGCCGCGGCCCTTCATCCTGCGCAGCGGAGCCGTCACCTTCCAGCTGCGGGTGTTCTGCAAGAAGTCCAGTTCCTGCCTCAGGGCCTCGGCCGCGGCCTTGTGGGCCAGCACCTGCGCCTGCAGGTCGTCGGCGCGCAGCACCACGAACGACCGCAGGCCGATGAAGCCCTCGATCGAATCGGACGCATCGGTGCACGTGAGGCGCACGAGCGCTGGCTCGCCTGCCTTGCCATCGCCCAGTGGCAGCGTCACGACGGACCCGAGGTACACCTCTTCGTTGACAGGGCCGCCCGGGCCGACCGCATCGATGCGCACCACTCCCGGCATCGAACGCGTCGCGAACAGCACGACCAGCGAACCGTCGACCGGCCTCGTGATGCGCAGGTCGGCATGGCAGCCCGGCCGTAGCTCGTAGCCCCAGGTCTGCGGCGAGCCGAACGTGCCGATCAATGCGGTGTCGACGACCGCGAGATCGTCGTCGCGGCGCAGCTGCCCCAGCAGCGGTGAGGTGCGCTCGTCCTGCACGTGCCGCAGGTACTGATCGGCGTAGCCGGCATCGGGTGCCGCGGATCCGACGGCGAGCATGTACTCGCGGCCGAGCTCGACCTGTGGGTTCACCGGGGGCCTGCCTTCCTGCGTGCGTGCCAGGGCTATGTCGTGCTCGATGGCTTCTGCGACCTGCTGCCAGGTGCGGTCGACGAAGCCTTCGCGAATGCGGGTCTCATGATGGGTGCGGCGTTCGTCGGACAGCGCTTCGGCGGCCACCACCCGGGCGAACTCGGCCGGGTCGTCGCCGTCGACGTACACCGCCCACGGACCGCCGGCTTCGGGGATCGAGGAGTTGCGCGACACGACGGGCACCTTCCCGAAGGCCAGCGACTCGCTCACGGGCAGGCCCCAGCCTTCGTAGCGGCTCGGGTAGACCGTGAACTGCGCATGCCGGTAGAAGTCCGACAGCTCGGCATCGGTGACGCTCGCACTCAGCACGCTCACCTTGCCCTCGAGCCCCTTCGTCGCGACGTACCGGTCGAGGAAGGCATCCGCATGCCAGCCGAGGCGACCGATGCACACGAGGTCGGGAATGTTGCCTGCACCGAACTGCTCGATGAGTGCCTGCCAGGCCTGCAACGCCAGCAGATGTCGCTTGCGCGCCTCGACCGTGCCGACGAAGAGCGCGTAGGGGCGCGGCCACGGGCGTGCGCCTTCGGCGTGCTGCCCCGGCGTGATGCCGCACGGCAGGCCTGTCACCGACCCGGGCGGTAGGTCGCGCTGGCGCTGCCGGGCGTAGTGCTCGAGATCGCGCCTGCTGCTCTCCGAGATCGCCGGAACGGCGCTGGCGGTGTCGAGCACGAGGCCGAGGTAGCGCTCGAACAGGCGGTTCACGGCGGCGGTGTGGCCGGTTTCGAGGACGGGCGTGAGGTCGTACAACAGGTAGACCGACTTCGCCCCCTGCGCATGCGCATCACGCGCGGCCATCATCAGCGCATCGCTGATCCACACGGCACCGAGGAACACCAGCACGGAGTGCTCGTCGATCGCGATCGGCGCCGCGACGGCAGCCCGCTGAAGGCAGGAGGTCGCCGTGGAGGCGAGCAGGTCGCGGCTGGTGTCGCTGGCACTGCGCGCGCCTGCCTGGATCAAGACGTCGGTCTCGCCCGAGTCCAGGGCGACGAAGGCACCCCGGCCGCGATCGAGCACCACCGGAACCGCGTTCGTCGGAGGGTCGATCAGCAGCGGCGCGGTCTCGGCGATGACGCGCTGCACTCCCGATACCGACTCGCGCCTTTGCAGGAACTCGACGAGGTCGGTCACGTCGAGGTAGGCGGAGCCGGGCATGCGCTCAGCCTAGGGCCGCACGGGGCGGGGGGATGCCTGCGTCAGGAGACGGCCACCTTGGTGCCCGCGGCCGAGTTCCACGCCGCTCCCGGCGAGAGGATCAAGAACTCAGTGCCCGCATCGAGGC
>CAYFLP010000232.1:0-831 GCA_964344045.1 uncultured Bifidobacteriaceae bacterium | reverse complement strand
CCTGATCCTGGCCGGCATGGGCGCCCGCTGGCTCTATCGAGTGCGCATCGAGGCCGACCACTATTCGCCCATCGGGCAATTGCGCCAGCGAACGTGCGCGGGCGCCCAGGAGCAGGCCCTCGAAATACCGCACCGCGCCGCGCTCGATGCGCACTCGATAGAGCCAGCGGGCGCCCATGCCGGCCAGGATCAGGTCCGGCGTCGAGCCCTTCGTCGTCGGGTTCCACCACTGGGCGAAGGCCGGCCCCTTCACCTGCATGGCAGCGGAGAGGCCGACGGAAGGCAGCCATGCGAACAATGGCAGGTCCGGTGAACCGCCGGCCCCCTCGTGCTGGGGACGACTCGCCGAGTCAGCCGGGCGGTAGGCGGTTCCGTAATTGCGCGCCGGCCAGCCGAAGTCTGCGCCCTGGGTAACGTGGACGAGCTCATCGCCGCCGCGCGGCCCCTGGCTCGTGGCGAGCACCGCAGGCCTGCCGTCCATCGTCCCGTAGACCAGGCCCTGGGTGTTGCGCAGTCCGCGGGCAACGACCTCGTACCGACCAGGCTTGCTCACGCGGACGATGGAGCCCAGCGTGCGCAGTGCCTGGGGCTTGATCCCGGCAGGAGGCTTCACCATCGACTTGAAGTCGCCGATGCCGAGCATGAACTCGGCCTGCTTCGGGTGGGCGCGCTCGCCCTTGGGAACCAGGGCCATGCGACCACCGGACTGGTTCAGGAAGAAGGCACCTTCCTCATCGGCCACCATCGGGTAGCACGGGGAGGTGAACCACACCCTGCCCCACGTGTTGGCACCGCCGCCTGTCGCGTCGATCGAGGCCTGCCGGAGCACCA
>CAYFLP010000231.1:0-3581 GCA_964344045.1 uncultured Bifidobacteriaceae bacterium | reverse complement strand
GCCTTCCCCCGATGGCCTGCAGGCACTCGTCGCCGATAGCCGGCCCGTGCGCGGCGTTGACCCTGCGCAGGCCGTTCACGTCGAGCAACCCCCACGCCTCGCTCGAGGCTGCGGACCCGGCCATGTCCCGAAGCGCCGCAGGCCCCGTGGGCAGGCCGGTCAGTTCGTCCACGTCGCGATTGCGTGCCTGCGGTAGGGGCGGAACGCGTCGAGGCGTGAAGGCAGCGAGCCCGGCGACGAAGGACGGCCGGGATGCCCGCAGGAGCGCAGCGACGCAGGCAAGGGAACCCATGACGATGAGGACTGCCAGTGGCACAGCCAGGCCGGCCACGCTCTCGTCGGCGCCGGGCACCATGACAGTCGCGAACATGCCTCCGGCCAGCGCGCAGGCCGCCACCGCACCGGTCATCGCCGGCGAGCAGAAGACCGCTGCCAGGATCGGCACGACTCCCATGACCACCACGGCCTCGCCCAGGCTCAGCCAGCCCGCCTCGACAGCCGAGGGCGCGAGGAGGGCCATCGCCAGCAGGGCTGCGATGGGGATGAGCAGGCGGAGCACGGCCACTAGCGAGGGCTGGCTGCGATCGGCCGACCTGGCCGGTGCGGGGGAAGGAGCCGCGGGGGAAGCTGGCGACGGGCCAGCCAGCGACAGGCTCATGGTGACCTCCTGGACGCGAGGGGCGAAGTGCCGTTTCCTTGATGGTAGGAGCCCAGACCGGTGACTTAGGTCCTGCAGATGCGGGTCCGTCTGCTCCTGACCGAGCATTGACCGGAAGGCATCCTGAAGCCATGGTGTCTGCAGGAGGGCCAGCTGACCGAGTGGTCGTCGGGATCGACGGCTCCGACTCGGCGCTGCAGGCAGCCCGCTGGGCCAGGGACGAAGCCGCCCTGCGCGGCAGGGGACTGACTCTCGTCTGGGCCCTGGAGCCACCCGTCATGGCCGGCAGCGTCGGGATCGGGCTGCCGACCGGCCCGGACTACCTCGAGGAGTGGCAGGCCCGCGCCCTGGAGCAGGTGCACTTGGTCGCACGCGACCTCGCAGTGCCCGATGCCCACGCCGTGGCCGAGATCGGCTCCCCCAGCGCCGTCCTCATCGAGCAGTCCGAGCACGCCGACCTCGTGGTGATCGGATCGCGTGGCCGAGGTGGATTCAGCGGCCTTCTCCTGGGGTCGGTCAGCTCCCAGGTCGCACCCCATGCCCTGTGCCCGGTGGTCGTCGTGCGCGACCTGCCCCGGCAGGAGGCCCGCACCGTGGTCGTGGGCATCGACGGGTCGTCAACGGCGTCGGCTGCACTGGAGTTCGCGTTCGACGAGGCGAGCCGGCACGGCTGGGACCTGATCGCCCTGCACGCATGGGAAGTGCCGTCCTATGACCTGATCGCCGTGCCGCAGGTCCCCGCACCCGTGTCACTGACGCGCACCGTCGACGACGAGATGCGCCTGGCGGCCGAAGTCCTCGCGGGCTACCGCGACAGGTACCCCGATGTCATCGTGGTCGAGCAACTCGTTCGCGGTCCGGCCGCCAAGGCACTCGTTGGCGCTGCGCACGATGCGGCCATGCTCGTCGTCGGCAGCACGGGCCATGGCCCGACGATGGGCGCGATCCTGGGATCCGTCAGCCACTCCGTGCTCCACACCGCCCGCTTGCCCATCGCTGTGATTCCCGCTGCAGCACTCGCGAAGGAAGCCGCATGAGCGCCGCCGAAGTCGCCCGCATTCCATCTCCCGCGCCCGAGCTCCCTGGGGTCGGATCGATGATGTCGAAGCCGGTGCTCACGGTCGAGGTGGGCGAATCGCTGTGGGATGCATGGCAATTGCTCTTCGTCTCAGGCCTGAGGCACCTGGTCGTCCTCGATGCCGACGGCCACGCACTGGGCTGCCTCGCCGACCGCAGCATCCTCGCCGACCTTCCGGCTACCCACGAGCACCTGTCGCAGCGAAAGGTCAGTGACGTGCTCGCACGAGTGCCCCTTGCCTACGTCGCCCCCCAGGACTCGCCCGTGCACGCGGCCCAGCTCATGGCGGAGCGCTCCATCGAGGCCCTTCCCGTGCTCGACGACTTCGGCCGCCTTGCCGGCATCGTGACGGAGACAGACATCGTGCGCTGGCTGGCCCGCTGGCCCTCGTAGGCGCCCACGCCAGACGCGCCCTAGGCTCTGTGCCCATGGCGAACGACCGTTTGGTGTGGATTGACCTCGAGATGACCGGCCTCAACCCGGCCTACGACGAGATCGTCGAGATTGCCTGCATCGTCACCGAAGCCGATCTCACCGAGCTGGACGAGGGCATCAGCCTTGTCGTCAAGCCGAACGACGCGCCCCTCGCCACCATGGACGAGGTCGTCGTCAACATGCACACGGCATCGGGCCTCATCGACGAGATCCCCCTCGGCACCACGCTCGAGGACGCCCAGCAGCAGGTCCTCGACTACATCACCAAGCACATCCCCGAGGCGCGCAAGGCACCGCTCGCGGGTTCGAGCGTCTACGTCGACCGCGGCTTCCTCGCCGCCTACATGCCCGCGATCGACCAGCACCTGCACTACCGGCTGGTCGACGTCTCGAGCATCAAGGAGATCTCCAAGCGCTGGTACCCGCGGGTCTTCTTCTCCACCCCCGAGAAGAACGGGAATCACCGGGCCCTCGGCGACATCCGCGAGTCCATCGCCGAGCTGCGCTACTACCGCGACGCCGTATTCGTCCCTCTCCCCGGGCCCGACAGCGAAACAGCCAAGGCACTGGGCCAGAACCACGTGGTCGACCACGCGCCTGCCGGGGCCACGACTTCGGCAATGGCCCCTACCGAGGACGTGCCACTTCTCTAGTCGACCTGCCGCGAGCACTCACGAGCGCGGTCGCTAGACTTCAGCGTCCGCGTTCGCGCGTACGGTGGGTGTAGCTCAGCTGGTAGAGCACCTGGTTGTGGTCCAGGACGTCGCGGGTTCGAGTCCCGTCACTCACCCCATCCAGGAAGCCTGGTGCCATAGTTGCGCCATGGCATCACGACGCATGGGAGCAGTTCTCGCCACAGCCCTGCTGGCCCTTCTCCTAGGTGGCTGCCAGTCCGCGAGCGACCGTGAGGCTGCACCTGCGGCAGGTGCCACTGCCAGCGCTTCCCCTGCGTCCAACGGCCTTCCGGACACGACATTGCCGTACCTCTCGGCGCAGGAGTTCAAGGCCACGGTGCTCGGCAATCCCGGGAACTACATCATCGGGGTCGTCTCGAAGGCGTGCACGCAGTGCGGTGCCGTGGTCGACAACCTCCTTGCCGTGAACGAGGCCTATGGCACCGACGAGCCTCGCGTAGCCCTTCTCGACGCCGATGCGAATCCGCAGATCATCAGGGCCTTCGACATCACCACCGTGCCTACCTACATGATGTTCCGCGACAGCCAGTACGTGGCCACCTACCCCGGCGCAGCAACGCAGGCCGACATCCTCAACTGGTTCAGGAGCAACTACTGAGGCACCGGCAAGTGACGGCTGCTTCACGCGTTGCGGGCCCTTGCGATATAGCGTGACCCGTACGAAGGGGGGCCCACATGCTCGATCTCCGCGTTAGGACTCGGCTGGCGACAAGCC
>CAYFLP010000230.1:940-3597 GCA_964344045.1 uncultured Bifidobacteriaceae bacterium | reverse complement strand
AGCCGCCGGCGGCTAGATGGTCCTGCGCACGGTGATGGCGAAGGTCAGCCGTCACGTACGCGTCCGCGGCCTTCGCGGCATCCTCGAGGAAGGCGTCGCCGGAGCCCCCGCAGACAGCCACTGTCTCGATGCGCGCATCGAGTGCGCCCGCTACGCGCACGCCATGGTGAGTCGCGGGGAGCCGCGCAGACACCAGGTCCGCGAAATCGCTCAAGGACATCGCAGCGGAAAGGCGGCCCACGCGCCCCGTGCCGCACCTGGCATCGGCGGGGTCCGGTAGTAGGGGGCGCACATCGGCGAGGCCCAGGGCAGCCGCCAGCGCATCGCTCACTCCAGGACGCGCATGGTCGGCATTGGTGTGCGCGCAGTACAGCCCGATGCCATGACGGATCAGCCGATGGACGATGCGGCCGGAGGCGTTCGTGGGCGCGACAGAGTGCACACCTCGCAGGAGCAGCGGGTGGTGGGTGACGATGATGTCCACGCGCTCGGCGATCGCCTCGTCCACCACGGCCTCGACCGGGTCGACGGCCCACAGCACCTTGCCGACGGAGGCCTGCGGATCGCCGCAGACCAGGCCCACGGCATCCCACTGCGCTGCCAGCCCCACGGGGTAGCGGCGTTCGAGGGATTCGACGACGTCCGAGACGGTCGGCACATGGGCCATTGCCGAAGGCTACCGAGAAGTCGGCCAGACGGAAGTCGGCCATCGAGAAGTCGGCCGGTAAGGTTGGGCCCCCGGGTGATGACCACCGGCGTATCCGGGCGATTAGCTCAGTTGGTTAGAGCGCTGCCCTTACAAGGCAGATGTCGGGGGTTCGAGTCCCTCATCGCCCACCGTGATCCGGCGTCGATGCGACATCGGCCAATCCCCTGCTCGCCTCGTCGCCTACTCGGTGTCCTTCGTGCCCTCGGTGTCCTCGGCGCCCTCATCGCGCAGCCTGGCCAGGGCAGTCATGTAGTCCGAGGGGTCCCGCGGACGCATCGGATCGGTGACCACCTTCCAGCGCACGACTCCCGAGCGATCGATGATGTACGTCGCACGCGTGGCGAAGCCCTTGTCGGCGAGGAAGGCCCCGTACCGCTGGCTCACCTCGCCGTGGGGCCAGAAGTCGCTGAGCAGGGTTGGCTTCGTCAGGCCCTGCGACTCCGAGAACGCCTTGAGGGTGTAGATCGTGTCGCACGAGACCCCCAGGACGCGGGCCCCGAGATCGGCGAACTGGCCGGCCAGATCCTGCATGCTGCCGAGCTCCACGGTGCACACCGGCGTGAATGCGAAGGGGTAGAACATCAGCACGATGCTGTTCTCGCCGCGCAACTGCGACAAGGTCACGGGCGTGCCGTGCTGGTCGGGGAGGGTGAAGTCCGGGGCGAGCTCGCCCACGCGGACATGCCCGTATTCGATGGTCATGGAGCCTTCGCCTGCCAGGCCTAGCGCTTGGCGCGCGGGGCGACGAGCCGGGTGCCCTGCCACTGGGGACTGGCACTGACGGTGCTCGTCGGCTGGAGCCCGGCGGTCGGTGCCGCATCGGCGATGTCCTCGGCCTCGATGTGGCCATCGCGCCCGGGCTTGGGGGTCAGCAGCCAGACCACGCCGTGGTCGGCCAGGGGACCGATCGCATCGACCAGCCCGTCGACTAGGTCGCCGTCGTCCTCGCGCCACCACATGAGGACCACATCGACCACGTCGTCGTAGTCCTCGTCGACCATCTCGGAATCGACGATCGACTCCACCGCCGCTCGCAGGGATTCGTCCACATCGCTGTCGTAGCCGATTTCCTGCACGGTCTGGCCGGCTTCAAGACCGAGTCGCTTGGCTCGCTCGATAGCCTCACTGCCCCCTGCGGCGGTCACGTCCCTGCCCTTCTGTCTAGGTCACACGGGTCCGAGTGCTCAGCCCCACGCGTAGTCCACCGGACGCCGACGCGCGGCGCAAGCCTCCGAGCCGAATTCCCCCTAATTCCTCCCGACTGGCGCACCCGAAGCAGGCATGGGGAAGGATAGAACCATGGCTCCCCACCGGGGGCCGATGATCCGCGCTGTTCCCGGCGGCGGCGACCCCGTCCGCCCAGGATGAAGGGTTGACTGTGGCTACCTCTCGCGAACGCAATCCGCTGCTTGCCGGCGGCCTGCCCACCCAGTACGTCGACGTCGATCCCGACGAGACGTCCGAGTGGGTCGACTCGCTCAATGCTGTCGTCGAGAACTCAGGCAACTACCGAGCGCGCTACCTCATGCTGTCGCTGCTGCGACGCGCTGCCGAGCTGAACGTGGGCGTGCCCAGCCTGCGCAGCACCGACTACATCAACACGATTCCACCGGAGCGCGAGCCGGTCTTCCCCGGCGACGAGGCGCTCGAGCAGCAGATCCGGCGGATGAACCGCTGGAACGCCGCGATCATGGTCCACCGCGCCCAGCGGCCTGGCATCTCCGTCGGCGGCCACATCTCCAGCTACGCCTCGTCGGCGACCTTGTACGAAGTGGGCTTCAACCACTTCTTCAAGGGGCCGGACCATCCCGGCGGCGGCGACCAGATCTTCTTCCAGGGCCATGCCTCCCCCGGTGCCTACGCACGTGCCTTCGCGGAGGGCCGGCTCACCGAGGACCAGCTCGATGGCTTCCGCCATGAGGTCTCGCATCCCGGCGGACGCCTCCCC
>CAYFLP010000230.1:417-930 GCA_964344045.1 uncultured Bifidobacteriaceae bacterium | reverse complement strand
CCCGAGGCTCATGCCCTGGTTCTGGCAGTTCCCCACCGTCTCGATGGGCCTTGGCCCGCTCAATGCCATCTACCAGGCGCGCTTCAACAAGTACCTCACCCACCGCGGCATCAAGGACGCCTCGCAGCAGCGCGTGTGGGCCTTCCTCGGAGACGGCGAGACCGACGAGGTCGATGCGGTGGGCGCACTGACCCTCGCGGCACGCGAAGAGCTCGACAACCTCACCTTCGTGGTCAACGCCAACCTCCAGCGCCTCGACGGCCCGGTGCGCGGCAATGGCAAGATCATCCAGGAGCTCGAGAGCCTCTTCCGCGGTGCCGGCTGGAACGTCATCAAGGTCGTGTGGGGCCGCAAGTGGGACCAGCTGCTCGCAGCCGACCGCGACGGTGCGCTCGTCAACTTGATGAACAACACCCCTGACGGCGACTTCCAGACCTACAAGACCGAGAACGGGGCATTCGTGCGCGAGCACTTCTTCGGGCGCGACCCGCGCACGAATGCCCCGTTCTCGGT
>CAYFLP010000230.1:0-407 GCA_964344045.1 uncultured Bifidobacteriaceae bacterium | reverse complement strand
CCAGATGAAGAAGCTCACCCTCGACGACCTCAAGCGCTTCCGAGACACCTTGCACATCCCGATTTCAGATGCCGCGCTCGAGGAGAATCCTTACCTCCCGCCGTACTACCACCCCGGCCCCAAGGACGAGGTGGTCGAGTACATGATGGAGATGCGGCGCAAGCTCGGCGGCTCGCTGCCCGCGCGCCGCCAGGTGTCAAGGGCGCTCGCGCAGCCGGAGGCCAGCGTCTACTCGGTGGTCGAGCGAGGCTCGGGCAAGCAGCCCGTCGCGACCACGATGGCGTTCGTGCGACTGCTCAAGGACCTCATGAAGGACCCGGTCATCGGCCCGCGGATCGTGCCGATCATCCCCGACGAGGCACGCACGTTCGGCATGGACTCGCTCTTCCCCACCGCGAAGATCTACT
>CAYFLP010000229.1:0-3599 GCA_964344045.1 uncultured Bifidobacteriaceae bacterium | reverse complement strand
CATCGCCTAGACTGCCGAGGTGAGCCTGCTCGAGCAGATCCGCGACCCTCGCGACGTACGCGCGCTCGCCCCTGAGCAGCTTCCCGAGCTGGCTGCCGAGATCCGAGCCTTCCTCGTCGAGAAGGTATCCGCCACCGGGGGCCACCTGGGGCCCAATCTCGGCGTAGTCGAGCTCACCATCGCCTTGCACCGCGTATTCCGCTCGCCCCAGGACGCTCTCATCTGGGATACGGGCCACCAGGCGTACGTCCACAAGATCCTCACCGGCCGGGCCGGCGGCTTCGACGGGCTGCGGCAGCGCGATGGCCTCTCCGGCTACCCCTCGCGGGCTGAGAGCGACCATGACATCGTCGAGAACTCCCATGCCTCGACTGCCCTGTCCTATGCCGACGGCATTGCCAAGGCCTGGCAGGCGCGTGGGTTGCTAGGAAGCCAGCACGTCGTCGCCGTCATCGGCGACGGGGCCCTCACGGGCGGCATGGCGTGGGAGGCCCTGAACAACATCGCTGCGTCCGACCGACCGGTGATCGTTGTCGTCAACGACAACGGGCGCTCGTACTCGCCGACCATCGGCGGCCTCGCGCACCACCTGTCCACGTTGCGCACCACGCGCGGGTATGAACGCTTCATGGGCTGGGGCAAGCGGGTACTGCACCGCACGCCGGTACTCGGCGACCCCATCTACGGTGCGCTCCATGGCATGAAGAAGGGCGTGAAGGACATCGTCGCCCCGCAGGGCATGTTCGAGGACCTCGGGCTGAAGTACATCGGCCCGATCGATGGCCATGACGAAGCCGAGATGGAGTTCGCACTCACCCGGGCGAAGGACTTCGGTGGCCCCGTGATCGTCCATGCGATCACCCAGAAGGGCCACGGCTACCCGCCTGCCGAGCGCGACGAGGCCGACAAGTTCCACGGTGTCGGCGTGATCGACCCCGACACCGGCCGCCCGCTGGCTGCTGCGGGGCCATCGTGGACCTCGGCCTTCGGCGACGAGATCGTGCGTATCGCCGAGGAGCGTCCTGATGTCGTGGCCATCACTGCCGCGATGCTTGGCCCAACGGGCCTCGAGGGCTTCGAGCGGCGTTTCCCCGATCGCGTCTTCGACGTGGGCATCGCCGAGCAGCACGCGATCACGAGCGCAGCGGGCATGGCCTTCGGTGGCCTGCACCCGGTCGTCGCTCTCTACGCCACCTTCCTCAACCGGGCCTTCGACCAGGTGCTCATGGACTGCGCCCTGCACCAGGCAGGCGTCACTATCGTCCTCGACCGCGCTGGAGTGACCGGCGACGATGGAGCCAGCCACAACGGCATGTGGGACCTGGCCATGCTGCAGGTCGTTCCTGGGCTGCGCATCGCTGCGCCGCGCGACGAGCGCACCCTGCGTGCCGAGCTGCGCGAGGCTGTCGCCGTGTCCGACGCACCCACCGTGATCCGCTATCCGAAGGGGGCCCTGGGCCCTGACCTTCCGGCCGAGCGCACGGTCGACGGCGTCGACATCCTCGCCGACGAGGCCTCGCCCGACGTGCTCCTGGTCGCCGTGGGCGCGATGGCAGCGACCAGCCTCGACGTCGCAGCGCGGCTGCGAGCCCAGGGCTTCACCGTGCAGGTGATCGACCCTCGCTGGGTCAAGCCCGTGCCGGCAGCCGTCATCGCGCTAGCGTCACAGGCACGGCTTGCGGTGGTAGTCGAGGACGGCGTGCGCACGAGCGGCGTCGGCAGCTCGGTTGCCATGGCCCTTCGAGATGCAGGCGTCACGACGCCGGTGCGCTGCATCGGCATTCCCGAGGCCTTCCTCGACCATGCCAAGCGCGCGGAGATCCTGCAGGAGTGCGGCCTGACGGCACAGGAGATCAGCCGCCAAGTCGTGGAGCTGCTCGCTCAGGACGCTGGCACGGATGCGACGCCGGGCGGCAGGAACCTGCCTCCCCAGGACCTCTCCGACGCTCCCGCCCGGTCCAAGTAGGGGCTGATCCCGCCGAGCCAGAACGGCCAGCCGGCCCCCAGGATCATGCACAGGTCGATGTCCTGCACCTCCTGCACGACCTGCTCGTCGAGCATCCGCCGTACCTCGTCGGCAAGTGCGTCGAGGGCCCGCTGCTTGACCTCTTCTGCGGTGATCGCGCTCGTGCCCGCTGGCAGCAGGGCACGGAACTGGGGTGTGAGCGCCGGCCCGGCCTTGGCCTGCGGGTCGTACGCGGTCGCCAGCCCGGCGTCGACCATCGCTGTGAGCGTCGGCGAGACGTGGTACCTGTCGGGGAAGGCTGCCTGCATGGTGCGGGCGACATGCAGGGCCACGGCCGGCCCGACGAGGCCGAGCAGCGCGAGCGGGCTCATGGGCAGCCCGAGGCCGTCAAGCGCATGGTCGGCTACCACGGGATCCGCGCCCTCGTCCACAGCGCGCATGATCTCGCCCAGGAAGCGGGTGAGCAGCCGGTTGACGACGAAGGCGGGCGCATCCGCGACCAGGACGCACGACTTGCGCAGGCGCTTGCCGATGGCGAAGGCGGTCGCAAGGGTTGCGGGATCGGTTGCCGGCGTGCGCACGACTTCGACGAGCGGCATCATCGCCACGGGGTTGAAGAAGTGAAAGCCGACTACGCGCTCGGGATGGGCGAGGCCCTCGGACATCGCCGTCACGCTCAGTGAGCTCGTATTGGTGGCCAGTACGCAGGTCTCGCTGACGACGGCCTCCAGCTCGCGGAGCACCTGCTGCTTGACGCCTAGCTCCTCGAATACCGCTTCTATGACGACATCAGCATCTGCGAAGGCTGCCTGGTCCGTGCCCGCCGTGACCAGAGCCCGGGTGCGGTTTGCCCGGTCCGCGCTCATCTTGGACTTCGCCGTCAGCGAGTCGATCTCGGCAGAGACATAGGCAAGGCCGCGATCGGCCCGCTCCTGGTCTACATCGACCATGCACACGGGTACCTCCAGGCGGCGCGCGAACAGCAACGCCAGCTGGCTGGCCATCAGGCCGGCCCCGACGATGCCGACCTTCGTCACCGGACGCGCAAGTGCGGCGTCGGGTGCTCCGGCCGGCCGCTTCGCCCGGCGCTGCACCAGGTCGAAGGCGTACAGCGATGCCCGGAGCTCATCGCCCATGACCAGCGCGACGAGTGCCTCGTCCTCTGCGGCGAAGGCCTCGTCACGTGGTGTCGAGGGTGCGGCGGCGATGAGGTCCACGGCCTTGTAGGCAGCGGGCGATGCGCCGTGGAGGCGGGCATCGAGCAGTGCTCGTGCGCCCATCGTGGCGATCTGGGTGGCCATGGGATTGGGCTCGGCCCGGGAGATGACGAGGTCGCCGGTGACCACGCGGGCGGCCCACAGGATCGACTGGGCAAGGAAGTCGGCCGAGTCGATCAGGGCATCGACCACGCCGAGCGCGGCGGCATCGGTCGGCTTGAGCTGCTTGTTCTGCTGCAGCGCATTGGACACGATCACCTTCAGCGCGCCCTCGGGGCCGATGAGCCGGGGCAGGAGCCACGACCCGCCCCAGCCAGGAATCAGGCCGAGGAAGACCTCGGGCAGGGACATGGCCCCAGCTCCGGTCGACATGGTGCGGTAGTCGCAGTGCAGGGCCAACTCGGTGCCGCCGCCCA
>CAYFLP010000228.1:0-3619 GCA_964344045.1 uncultured Bifidobacteriaceae bacterium | reverse complement strand
GCGTAGAGCTGGAGTTCGACGAGGACGCACTCGACGAGATCGCCGACCAGGCACTTCACCGCGGCACGGGTGCCCGCGGCTTGCGCGCCATCCTCGAAGAGGTGCTCCTCAACGTCATGTACGACGTTCCGAGCCGCACCGACGTGGCGAAGGTCGTCATCACGGGTGAGGTCGTCCGCGACAACGTGAACCCCACCCTGGTACCCCGGGGTGCGCCGCGCCGCGAGCGCCGCGACAAGTCCGCCTAGGACTCCCGCAGGCCCGGCCACCATGGGGGACATGTCCGGCTTTGTCCCCCATGCCAGTGCAAACGCATGCCGTGGACTGCCCGACCCTCACTAGGTTTCGTGGTGAACATTCCTCCTGGGTGTTGAGGGGCGATCCAGGCGAGTGCTCAGGACGTGGCCGGAAGGCCACCGTCACCAGCGGGGGCCGGCTGCGGCCACCTGGATCCACGAGGGTGCGGCCGCGGCCGCGGCACTGTGCGAGCGGCTCGGGCGCGGGGGGATCGAGCCGCCCGCACGATCCCAGCGCCGGTCGGTGATAATTCCCCGGTGAATTGGGGGCGTGCAGCTACCGCAGCGGCGGCCGCGTGCCTCGCCGTCGTCGCCCTCACCGGCCAGGGGACCTTCGCGGCGCCGGGCGACCCCCCGTCGGGGAGCAGCCAGGCCCAGGACCCTGCTGAGCAGGCGGGCGGTGGCGCCCTTCCCGGAGAACGTCCCGACGAACACCCCGAGCCCCAGGTGGACTCCGACGGCCTGCCGATCGTCATCGCCGACCCGGCCCCACCGCTCAACCCGAACTTCGTCGACCGCTATGCGGTGCTCGTGCGCAGCGTCGCGCGCGGGAAGAAGTCCGCTGCCCGCCTGGCCGCGAGCCTGGCGGACTCGCGGGCGACGCTGAAGGACTCCTCCGGCGACATGACCATGGCCCTGCGCGAGCGCGGCCGTGCCGACCAGGGCATGGCCCAGGCCGAGAGCGAGGTCAACCAGGCGGTCCGTGACCTGTACATCACCGGCAGCACTGACATGGGAGTCGTCATCGGCGTGCTGGGCAGCAAGCCCGAGGACCTCCTGCGCACGCTGGATTCGCTGGCCTACGTGTCGGCGGCCACTGGGTCGGAGGCCATCGACTACGAGATGGCGCGGGCTCAGCAATTGATTGCCACGTCTGCCGCGGCCACGCTCGTGCTGCGCACCCGTGATGCTCGCGACAAGGTCTCGAACCTGTCGGCGAACCTGGCGCGCACGCGACGCATCCTGACCAAGGAGGAGAAGGAGCTCGCGCGCCTTGTCGCTGCGGCCGCGCCCCAGACCGTGGTCGGGAGAAAGGGCTGCCCTACGTCGGTCATGGACGGGACGGTGCCTGCGGGCGTCTCCGTGGAGCGCCTGTGCGAGCGTGCCGTCGCGCAGGCCGCGTCCCCGCAGGCAGCCTCGGCGATCAAGTGGGCGCTCGTGCGCCTGGGCGCGCCCTATGCCTGCGGCGGCGTGGGACGCCTGGCCGAGTGGCGCTATGACTGCTCGTCCTACGTGTCCCGTGCGTACCACGAGGCTGCCGGCATGGAAACCGCCAGTGATGGCTGGGCTCCCTCGACCCGCAACATGGTGCCGTGGGATGGTGCCGGACTCGACCCGCACTACCTGCCGATTCCGCCGGAGTCGCTGGCCCCGGGCGATCTCGTCCTCTACGACACCTGCCCGGAGGGCGAGACCTGCCCCTACCGGCATGTGGTGATGTACCTGGGCACTGCCGAGAAGGGCGGAGTGCCGATGATGGCCCACACCAACACCTGCGGCGGGGTCGCGCACATCGAGCCCTTCACGGGCACGTCGGTTCCCACCTTCCTCGGCGCGCGGCGAGTAGTGACCCTTCCGGGCGAGCGCCTGGTGCTCACCGACCCGCAGGCGAAGAAGCCAGGCAAGGGCTCCTCGCACGGTGGCAAGAAGGACCAGCAGTGACCCTCGCCGACACGTGGCCGATCGTCGCCTTCGTGACCGTGGCGGGCCTGGTCATCGGCTCCTTCCTGAACGTGGTGATCAGCAGGGTGCCCGACGGCCGCTCGGTCGTGCGCCCGGGCTCGGCCTGCCCGCGGTGCGCCCAGCCCATCACGGCCCGCGACAACATCCCGGTCGCGTCCTGGCTGATCCTGCGCGGCAAGTGCCGGCACTGCGGCTTGCCCATCAGCCCGCTGTACCCGATCGTCGAGGCGGCCAACGCACTGCTGTGGCTGTGCCTGTCGTGGTGGGCGCTCGCATCAGGCGGCATCGTCGCATCGATGCTGCCGTGGCTGCTGTTCCTGGCGAGCGCCTGCCTGTCGCTCGTCGTGATCGACTTCCAGCATCATCGGCTTCCGGACGCCATCGTGCTTCCCCTCTACCCGGCAATGGTTGCCGGCCTCGTCGTCTCGGGGCTCGTGAACGGGGCCTGGCCCATCGGCCCGGCGCTCGCGGGCGCGGCCATGTGGCTGGCGGTGATCGGCGGCCTGTGGGCCGTCAGTGGCGGGCGCGGCATGGGCTTCGGCGACGTGAAGCTTGCGCCAGTACTGGGTGCGACCATCGGGTGGATCGCCTGGCAGGCATCGCTCGTCGGCCTCATGGCGGCCTTCATGCTCGGCGGCCTCGTGGGCCTGGTGCTCGTGATCAGCCGGCGCGCCGGCAGGCGCAGCCGGATTCCCTTCGGCCCCTACCTCGTCGTGGGCGCGGCGATCGGGCTGGTGTGGGGCGAGGCGCTCTGGGACGCCTACCTCGGCTACGCGACGGCGCCCTAGGGGCACTGGCGCATGGCTCGCCAGTGGGCAGTCGCGGCTGCGTCTAGGCCTCCGGTGCCAGCTCCGCCGTGACGTCGATGCCCCCGGCTCCGGCCACCAGCCGGAGGTCGGCGATGCGGCCTGCGGCCGCGATGTCGCCGCGAGCGCCTTCGAGCCGGTCCAGGGCCGTCTGCGGTGCGGTGATGGTGGCGACCGAGATCGGGGTCTTCATCGAGGCCTTGGCATCGGACTTCACCTTGCGCACGAGGGTGACCACCGCGGCGATGTCGTCGATCAGGGCGGTGTCGGCGTCGCCGGCGGCTGCGCGCAGCCGTGCCGACTGTGGCCATTCGGCGCGGTGGATCGAGCCCTCCTGCCACCACGACCACACCTCTTCCGTGGTGAAGGGGAGGAAGGGCGCGAAGAGCCGAAGCTGCACGCTGAGGGCGAGTGCGAGGGCTGCCTTCGCCGATGCGGCGGCCGCCTCGCCCTGGCCGCCGTAGGCGCGTTCCTTGACGAGCTCGACGTAGTCGTCGGTGAAGTTCCAGAAGAACGACTCCGCGACCTCGAGTGCCTTGGCGTAGTTGTAGTCCTCGAAGGCATCGGTGGCCTGGTCGACCACGCCGGCCAGGCGGGCGATCATCGCTCGATCGTGCGGGTGCGTGATGGCTGCGTCGTCCTCGCGGGCATCGAAGCCGAGGGCGAACTTGCTGGCATTGAGGATCTTGATCGCCAGGCGGCGGCCGATCTTCATCTGTCCGATGTCGAATGCGGTGTCGGTGCCGGGGCGCCCGGAGGCCGCCCAGTAGCGCACGGCGTCAGAGCTGTACTCGTCGAGCATCGACATGGGCGTGACGACGTTGCCCTTGGACT
>CAYFLP010000227.1:0-3640 GCA_964344045.1 uncultured Bifidobacteriaceae bacterium | reverse complement strand
GCCTGCAGGTCAGCCGCGATCTGCTCAGCCTCGGCAAGGGTCACCGACTCACTCAGGTCGATGAGGACAGCATCCTCACTGACCTGCTCACCCACAGAGAGATCTACGGCAGCAACACGCTCTTCACCCGGGACAGTCGCTTCGCCTGGAACGACATCAACATCGGATTCGAAGGAGACGATGAGGCCCGCAACCTCGCCCTCGTTGCCGTTGACGGGCACTGCGGTAGCCGGACCGGCGCCTTCCGATCGACCGCCATCGGTGACGGCGAACACCTCGAAGGAGTATTCGACGCCATTGCGAAGGCCGTCGATGACCGCGGATGTCGACGCCGTCGCCACGAGTACGTCGATGCCCGGCCCTACTGCGTGAACGACGAACGAAGCCGCCTCGTCGTAGGGCGAAGGTTGCCCATCGGGCTCAACTGGCACCTCGCCCATGGACCATGACACGCGCACTTGGTTCATGCCTGCAGCTGCCGCAACTCGCACGGGAGTAACGGGGCACAGATCGACGTCAGCAACTGGTCGAGCTGGCGCCTCGGCGGGGGGCAGGACTTGCGGCGTCGGTGCCGCTGCAGGTTCGGATGCCTCTTCGGACGCTGGTTCCAAAGGTGCGAAAGATGTGAAAGACGACGGACTTTCCGAGACTTGAGGAGACGACAGAGCGTACGGATCAACGGACGGGTCAGCTGTCGGGTCAACGGACGGGTCAGCTGTCGGGTCAACGGACGGGTCAACGGACGGGTCAGCGGACTGGCTACTGGATGCCTCTGACGAAGGTTCCGCGCTTGCGGAGGGTGATGGGTCGACTCCTTCCTCCGCGGACCCAGCCTCGGCCTCCGCGAGCGCACTTCGCACGGCATCTACATCGCACAATGCGGGGAGTGTCGGGCTTGCCGCATATGCGGGCGCTTGCGCACCGATGAGGGCACCTAGGACCACTGCTGCTGCAACGACATGGACTAGTGACTTGGGAGTCACCATGATGTGCACCTCCCGCACTTCACCGCATGAGCTTGCGAGCAGCTCTCCGCGCGCAACCCCACGCTAGGTACGGTGAACGGCAACTTCCTGTTATCGCGTGGGGCAGCGCACAGGAGTAGTGCTTGCCGCATGCGATGTGTTCGGAAAACCGAATATGGCTAGCGCCTCACATGCAGGCGCACGCTGGTACCGCCTGATGGGTTCGCAGAACGCTCCCAGTCTCCGGGCGAGACGTGATCGAAGAGGCTGGATCCCAGGCCGCGACCCGCAGCGCCCGTCGCGTTGCCGTCGTCCACTACTTCTATGTCGATCACAGTGCTGGACACCGCCACGAGGACGTCCACGCGCGTGGCCCTCGCATGTCGCACGGCGTTACTTACCGCTTCCGTGATGACGCTGACGATGTCGCGCACGGTGCTCGGAGGCAGCCCTTGCTCTCCCGTGATCGTCGCGCGGACATCAGCAATCCCGTCCCATGACTCCGCAAGCTCGCGAATGAGCGCACTCAGGTCCGACTGCTCCGCGAGCATCGTGGTACGCAGGTCACTGTCGAGCAGCTGGCACGCTTCCGCGTATGCAGCCTTGGCGATGAGGACATCGCCCTCGTCGATCGCCTGGCGAAGCCGCATCGTCGCAGCGGTGACATTGGCAGCGACTGTTCCGTGCAGGTGAATGGCGATCTCGCGCTGCAAGCGCGCCTCCTCGCGCGCACGCGCGCCCGCACGCACCTCCGCATCCGAGATCGAGGCTTCCAGGTCCGCGAGCACCGCTGCCTCACTCACATTGAGAGCGTGCGCCAATCCCCCTGCCACCATCACGACTGTCACGGAAGCGCTGACGGCGATGACGAGATTCGCGCCCATGCTCGTGGAGGCACCCGTCACCAGGTGGCCGATCTCAGCTACCGGCCCGCTCAAGAGCAGGAGCAGGACGAACACGCCGAAACGCAGGCCCGAGGGACCAGCCCATCGACGCCCCACTGCCTCGCCAAGGAGCGCGACTGCAGCAGCCCAGGCAACGGCTGCCAGCGCAACGACGAGGGCAGCACTGGGGGGCATGAGCCTGGCCACGAACAGGTAGCAGACGACCAGGTACGGCAGCAATGGCCACAGGGTGAACGGGCGACGCGAGACGGCAACGGAGATCATCGTGACAGTGATCCGAGTCTTCGCGCGCGCTTGGCCCCATGTCGAGTCGGCAAGTTCATGGGAGATCTTGCGTACAGCGCGCTCAAGGTCGGCAAGCTGCCGCTCCATCGCAGCCCCAGGTGCATCGCCTGACGGGTCACCTTCGCCCTCGTGCGGTGCGGCCTCCTGATGCATGCGCGTGGACACTCGGTCGAGGAGGTCCTCGCGCATGACCTGCAGGTAGGTGGCCGATCCCTCCGCTGCCAGCTCACGCCGCACCAAGTCGGACAGGAGGCGTTCGCGCTCACGCTGGAAGTCGTTGAGGGTTGCCAGCACCCATGCGATTCCAGGAACCAGCAGCGCGCCAAGCAGGAAGCCGACGATCAGCCGCTGCACGGCGGACGTATCCGAAGGAAGGCCCGCACGTTGGATCGCAAGGGCGAAGACCGCGCTCCTAGACGCCCAGGCGAGTCCGCCTACGACCACCACAAGCCACACCGGGGCCGGGTCCACCGCGCGTAGGCGTAGGACGGTGGCGGACGCCAGCCACAAGATGAGCCCTGTGACGGCGTAGGCGACAACGGCCACCGCCAGGCCCAGGAGCCAGGTCGACGAGGTCGACAGTGCAGGTACCACCAGCAGGCCAAGCGGTACGGAGATGGGGAAGAGCAGGAGGTAGCCCTGCCACGACACGGCCCAACGGCCGCCCAGCCGCGAACGGACCAAGCCCCACCTACTGGACGGCACCTGCCCCGCCGATCATCGAGTAGTAGGCCTGGGTGAGCAGCACTCTGTGGTTCTCGCCGTCGGCCGGCTCGATCTCCAGCCGCCGGAGGATGCGGGTCAAGGCAGTCTCGACGGCACGTTCGGTCACCACGCGACGACGCGCGATCTCGGCGTTCGTCAGGCCCGCCGCGACAAGGCGCAGCATCTCGACTTGCATGTCGGTCAGGGGCACGGTCCCCGCGCGCATCGACTTCGGTCGGGCCACCAGGCCGCATGCGACGTCGATGGCCTGGCGCAGTTGGCCAGTCGAATGAACATCGTTCTTCACCAGGTATACCGATCCGGCAGGCAGGTCCAACTGCTCTGTCGCCAGCAGCCGGGGATCGGAGTAGGAGGTGAGGAACACGACTCCCAGGTCAGGATGGTCCCGCCGCAGTGCGTGGGCGACGTCGATCCCCGTAGGCCCGGTACCCAGGTGCAAGTCGACGAGAACGCAGTCCATGGCCAGGCCACGAGCCTGGTGCATTGCCTCTCGCGCCGTTCGGACGGCTGCCACCACGCGGCATCCTTCATTCTCGAGCGCGGCAGCGACTGTCGAACGAGTGAAGTCGTTGTCCTCCACCAGCAAGACCGCGATGTGCCGCACCTCGGCATCCTCGCAGAGCCTTCACTCGGACGGGGCAGGTAGCGAACAAATCTTCCGCGTTGCGCGGCACGTGCGCATGGTGAGCAAGGCGCATGCACGGCGGCCACTAGCCTTCAGCCATGGCCGATGACCTCCTGACCGTGACCCGCACCGGG
>CAYFLP010000226.1:0-3640 GCA_964344045.1 uncultured Bifidobacteriaceae bacterium | reverse complement strand
GCGTGCGCACGGACGAGATCCCGATGACGCAGACCGATTTCCACCACGCCAAGCCTGTCTACGAGTACCTGCCTGGCTGGTCCGAGGACATCTCCGGCGCCAAGTCCCTTGAGGACCTTCCCGCGAATGCTCGGTCCTACGTGCAGTTCCTCGAGGACGTCTCAGGCACGCGCATCAGCGCGATCGGCGTGGGCCAGGATCGTGACGCCACCATCTCGGTGCACGACCTCATCGATTGACGCTAGTGACGCCGTTGACACTGTCGGCACTGCTGACGGCGTGCGCGACTGACCGTCACTGCCAGTTCGGGTAGACGCCCTGGGTCGCGATGATCCATATGTACCCGTCGGGCGCCGTCATCGTAGGCAGTGCGAAGGTCGTCACGCCATTGCCGCCGAACCCGGGCCCGATGGTCGCGTAGAGGACTTGGTTCTGGCTGATGGGTACCACGGCCCCGTTGCAGAGTGCGAATCCGCTGGGAGCCGTCGTCCCCTCGAACATCCACATGGAGCCGACGTCGACCAGGTAGTCCATGTCAGGAATCGCCCTTCGTGAAGTGGGCCGGTGAGTTGACGAGCAGCTCGTAGGTGTCGTCGCCCGTGCGCGAGAGGTAAGCGGTCAAGGTGTGTCCGCGGTCGTCGAGCATGGTTGCGGTCCCACTGCCGAGGGCTGGTCCGCTCACGCGTGTCAGCTCCACGGCGAACGTGGTCGATGTCAGGCGCTGCTTGACGGATCCCGCATGGATCGCCCGATGCTTTCCTGTTCTCAGAGTCGTCTTGCCCACGGTCCACGTGCCGCGTGCCGGAATGCTCGTGCGGCGGATGGGCAAGCGGCTGGCTGCTGCCGCCGAGGCCGCAGCGGCGCCGACTGCGACTGCGCCGATCGCGCCAGCGGCAAGGCCGAGCAGGCCTCGGCGAGTGATGTCGCGGGCAGTCATGACGACGCCTGCGGCAAGATGATGCCCGAGTGGGAAATCATGGCGACCAGGCCATTGCCCGGCTTGAACAGCGGCAGGCTGTAAGTGAGGTTGTCATACGGACCGAAGACGGTTCCGATGACCTGTTCCAAGCGGCCGTAGTAGGGAAGCGCGGGGTTGTACGTCGCACTCGTGCTGCTGTTGACCTGCGAGCCGTCACACATCGCCCAGTTGGTGTCGAGTGTCGTGGTGGGATCGGCTGCCGCGTAGATGCTCACTATTCCCGCCGGCATGTTGTTGTAGACGTAGCTGTCTGGATCGGTGGCCTGGATGGCCTGCATGTACGCAGGCGCCGGGATTCCGGGCACCAGCACCCAGCCGTATGCAGGGTCGGGCGTGTACTGGCCCGCCCAGTAGGTGATGGGAAGTCCGGTTCCGACCATGAGGCCTCCTGGATCGATTTCGGAAACCCCCGTGAGGTGCGTGAGGCTAGCAGGAGATGCGTCCGCGCACTGTTCATCGCCACGTCTCCCGGAGCGGTCACGCACGTCCTTCGTCCTGAACATTTGCCGGGCCCTACAGTGTTGGCGAGCGGATAGAGATTCGCCCAGTGATCGCAGAAGGAGCCGCCATGTCCGTCACCCCTGATCCCGCCGCCGGCAAGCACGTCTTCGAACTCGACCGCGAATTCGTCTTCCACTCCTGGAGCGCGCAGGGTGCGCTGAACCCGATGTGCATCGCGGGCGGCGAGGGATCGTATGTCTGGGACTACGACGGCAACCGCTACCTCGACCTGACCTCGCAGCTGGTCAATGTCAACATCGGCCACCAGCACCCCAAGGTCGTGGCCGGCATCCAGGCGCAGGCCGCGCGGCTGGCGACCATCGCCCCGCAGCATGCCAATGACATGCGTGGCGAGGCCGCCCAGCGCATCGTCTCCGTCGCCGGCTCGAACATGAAGAAGGTGTTCTTCACCAACGGCGGCGCCGACGCCATCGAGAACGCCATCCGCATGGCGCGCGTGCACACCGGCAAGGACAAGGCCCTGTCGGCCTACCGCTCGTACCACGGCAACACCGGTGCAGCGATCCAGGCGACCGGCGACCCGCGCCGCTGGCCGAACGAATACGCCACGCACCAGGTGCACTTCTTCGGTCCCTACCCGTACCGCTCGGAGTTCTGGTCCGACAGCCCCGAGCAGGAGACCGAGCGCGCACTGCAGCACCTCGAGCACGTGATCCAGTTCGAGGGCCCGGGCACCATCGCCTGCATCGTCCTCGAGACCGTGATCGGCACGGCCGGCGTCATCGTCCCGCCGCCGGGCTACCTCGAGGGCTTGCGGGCACTGTGCGACAAGTACGGCATCATCTGGATCGCCGACGAGGTCATGGCCGGCTTCGGCCGTACGGGCGAGTGGTTCGCCTTCCAGAACTGGGGTGCTCAGCCCGATCTCATCACCTTCGCCAAGGGCTCGAACTCCGGCTACGTACCGGTCGGCGGCGTCATCATCTCCGGCGAGATCGCTGCGACGTTCAACGATCGCGTGTTCCCGGGCGGCCTCACCTACTCGGGCCATCCGCTGGCTGCCGCATCGATCGTGGCGTCGTTCGATGCGATGAAGGAGGAGGGCATCGTCGAGAACGCCAAGCACATCGGCGAGACCATCCTCGGCCCTGGCCTACGCGAGCTGCAGGCCCGGCACAAGGTCATCGGCGAGGCGCGTGGCCTGGGCGTCTTCTGGGCCCTCGATCTCGTCGTCGACCGTGCGACGAAGGAGCCGATCGCTCCCTACGGCGGCACCTCGCAGGCGATGGCCGATCTCGGCGCGGCGATGAAGAAGCGCGGCGCGCTGCCCTTCATGAACTTCAACCGCCTGCACGTCGTACCGCCGTGCACGATCAGCGAGGCCGAGGCCAAGGAAGGCCTGGAGATCGTCGACGGCGCGCTGGGCGACATCGCGCATTACTACACCGGCGCCTGACGGCCGGACTGCACAGGCGCCCGGACTACACCGGAGCCTGACGGCTGGCCTTCCACGCGGCGAGGTCGCTGATGGGCATGGGCCGGGCGACGGCGAAGCCCTGCGCATACCCCGTAGGCATCTCGAACACGCGAGCTTCGACCTCGGGGTCCTCGACTCCTTCGTAGATGACGCAGATGCCGAGGTCGCGTGCGACGCTCGCGATGCCCCGGACGATGGCTTCGGTCGCGGAGTCGGTCGCAAGCCGCGACACGAAGGAGTAGTCGAGCTTGAGCCCGTCGATCCCGAGGTCGCGCAGGCTGCTCAGCCCGGACCAGCCCGTGCCGAAGTCGTCGAGAAGCACGCGCACCCCCTGTTCGCGCAGTTCGTGCAGCACAGCTGCCGCCGACTTCGGGTCGCGCAGGATCGCCGTCTCGGTCACCTCGAGGTATAGCCGGTCGGCGGACACGCCAGCCTCTGTGAGGGCCCGCTCGACGTAGGAGGCCAGTGCGTCGGTGAGGAGCTCGGGGGGAACGTTCACGGCGGTCGCGTAGCCAAGCCCCGCATCGGCCAACTGGGTCAGCGAGGCGGTCAGCATGCGCTGGGTCAGTGCTGGCAGCGATCCGGACTGCACCAGGTCGTCCATGAAGTCACCGGGGGCGAGGATCCGGCCCTGCCGAGGCCAGCGGGCGAGGGCCTCGCAGACCAGCACCGAACCGTCGGCGATCGAGATGATGGGCTGGAAGTACGGCACGAACCCGTCC
>CAYFLP010000225.1:0-3647 GCA_964344045.1 uncultured Bifidobacteriaceae bacterium | reverse complement strand
GCGGCGAGGGAGGGATTTGAACCCCCGGAGAGTTTCCCCTCGGTCGCTTTCAAGGCGACTGCAATCGGCCGCTCTGCCACCTCGCCCTAGGGGCTAACCGTAGTGGTGTCCTCGCCGGTCGCAGGAAGGGGAGCGGGCACGAACCGGACGTCGGACGAGCCCACCGCAAGGGTTGTCCATTGAGTGCCGTCGTCCGCCGTGAGCAGGTACGCCGGGAGGACGAGGACGGAGCCATCCGGCTGGCGATACTGCGCCAGCTGCAGCTCGGCGTCGATGACGGTCTCGGTCGTCGCTCCGACGACCAGGGTGCTGCCTGCGGGCACGCTCGGCGAAGGCAGCACAGCCTCCGCATCCGCCTCGGCGTCCCGCATGCCCGGGGTCATGACGCGAACCGGGCCCAGCGATGACCACGGAGCCTGGGCCGACCGCGCGACAGCCGTCGCCGCGCCCACGACGTCATAGGCCGGCAGGGCCTCGAGCGAAGCGCCCATCCCAGATGCAGCGATCACGTGCTGATCCGGCCCGACCACCACGCTCCATGCCAGCGACGTGCGCGTGCCGTCCGCCAGCTGCCAGGCGATCACCTCGACCGAGTCCGCGTGGCGAAGGACCTGCCAGTCGACCTGGTCCAAGCGCACCCCCAGGGCGGCCAGTTGCTGCTCGGCAACGGCCCGCGCCTGCTTGGGTGTCGGCAGCGGGCCAGCGGGCGATCCGGCCTTCGCATCCTGGGCATCTTGCGCATACGTCCAGGACAGCGCCTCGTCGTCCGCGACTGACAGGCGGGCGCCCGATCCGTCCGTTGTCGCAGTCGACCAGCCATCGGCCGTCTCGACCACGTCTCCAGGAGCACCGAAGACCTGGGCGAGCCCTGAGGCGAGGCCACGTCCGCTCACGCCCGTGCGCACGAGGCGGTAGCCGACGGCGGTGGCGGGCACATCGCCTAGGTCCGCGGCCGGGACGAACGAGACCGGCCACGGGGTGCGCACTTCGCTGTCGACTGCGACGTCCACCATGGCCGGAGCGGGCGATTCCTCGACCACTGCGCCCGAGGTGACGACGATCGCAGGTCCCGGCGCGGTCAGGCGTCCGGCCGCGAATGCGCCCGCGACCACGGCAAGGCCGGCGCAGGCCGACACGGCGATGACGACTCCTCGCCGCACGCTCATGGCACCCATTCCTTCCCGACCCTTACGGTGGCAAGTATGAGACTTCATGGTTCGGTGTCGGCCGGACTCCCCCTGCTCGTGGTGGCGCTGGAGGACGAGGCCGAGCACCTGCACGTGAGCGGGCTGCCGATTCTCGTGACCGAGCCCGGCAAGGTGAACGCCGCCGTGGCCGTTGCGCGCACCCTCGCGCTCCAGCCGCCGGCGGAGGTCATCAATCTCGGTACGGCAGGCGCGCTGGTCGAAGGCATGGCGGGCATCCACGTGATCGGCACCGTCCTCGAGCACGATCTCGACGACTCGGCCTGGTTCCGCTACCGGGGCGAGCACTACAGCGTGCCCCTCGTCCTCGGTGCCGGGCCGATCCTCGCAACTGGCGACGTGTTCATCGACGACCCCGTCGTGCGCGACCGGCTCGCCGAGTCGGCCCAGCTGGTCGACATGGAGGGCTATGCCGTGGCGAAGGCGGCTCGCGAGGCAGGAGTGCCGGTGCGACTGGTCAAGCAGGTGAGCGACCAGGCCGGAGCCGGTGCGCGGCGCACGTGGAGCGAGCAGGTGGCGGCGTGCGCAGAGGAGCTCGGCCTGTGGGTGCGCAATGAGCGGGCATTCGCCCGGTTCTGACCGCGCTGGCGATGGCCGGGCAGGGCTTCTATTCGGGCTGCCCGGCTACTCGGCCTGCTCGACCGGGATCGGAATGGGCGGGGACTGGCGCCTGTCCATGATCAGCCCCACGACGGTAAGCAGCAGCGATACGGCAACCACCGTCGTGACGATCTCGGAGACCGAGCCGTGGCGCCACAGCGACACCGTCAGCACCAAGATGACCAGGCCGGCCCATACGGCGATGACCGCGCGCGTGTCCTGGGCGGCAAGCCGTGCGTAGAGGAGCACCTGCACGAGGGCGAAGGCCGAGCCTTCGAGCGCGAAGAGCCACGCCTCCGAACCGAGGTCGGAGTACTGCGCGCCGCCGAGGATGCGGATCACCAGCGGGCCGAGGAGGGCACTCACGACGGTGATCGTGAGCCCGAGGATGGCGGTGAGGCCCGTCGCGATGTACACGGCCCGCTTGGAGTTGCCAGCGGTCATCTTCGGGAAGAGGACGATGATGATCGCGTTCGGCAGGAAGAAGGCGATCTTCGCCAGCAGTACGCCGACCGAGTACTCGCCCGATGCCTCCTCGGGCAGGAACAGGCGGGCCAGCAGCACGTCGATGTTGGTGAGCGTGAAGAGCACGATCAGCGCATGCGCGACGTGGCCGAACTCGGGCCACAGGCCAGCCTCGATCTTCGTCAGGCCAGAGGTCGTGACGACCATCCGATAGGCGACGAAGGCGCCGACCGCGCAGCCGACCAGGATGCCGAGGCCGACGCCGGTCACGGTGTCGAGGAGCAGTACTCCGAGGATGCCGAAGACTGCCCGGCCGAAGGTGTTGGCGATGAATGCCCAGGAGAAGCGCACATGCAGCTCGCGTCCCTGGGCGATTCCGAGCGCTGCCGAGCCCACTACGACAAACCCGAGGGACGCCATTCCTGTGCCGACAGCGAGCGTCGGGATCGCGAAGATGGCGCCGATCGGCCAGGCGAGCACGATGGCGGCGACGATGATGGCGGCACCGACGACCACCGACATGCGCATCAGCTGGCCTTCGACCGCGGCCAGGTCACCCGAGGCCGTGGCGATGCGGCGGGCGGCGACTGCCTGCACGGCGATGCCGAGCACTGAGACGATGACGAGCAGGCCCAGCAGCGCTCCCAGTGCGCCGAACTCGGCGGGGGTGAGGACCCGTGCGGCCACCATGCTGAGCAGGTAGGCCGCTGCGTTGCCGACCATCGTGGCGGCGCCGACGAAGATCAGGCCCTTCGCCAGGGCCCGGCGCTCGCCGGATGCCGGCTGTTCGCCGCCAGCAGTCACGGCGTCCGAGGTCACGCGACCACCCTATAGAGCAGCGAAACTGCCGAGCCCCGCCGGTTGGCGGTTTTTCGGGCCAATTGGCCCGTCAAAACCGCCAACCGGCGGGGCTCGGCGGGGCGTCGGTTAGGCGTTGACGGTCGGCAGCGTCGCGAGCGCCTCCGCGAAGCGCTCCGCCGATACCGCCTCGTCGACCATCGTGCCGCTGAGGTAGTTGTCGTACGCGGCGAGATCGAAGTGGCCGTGCCCGCACAGCGCCGTGAGGATGACGGTCTCCTCGCCAGTCTCCTTCGCCTCCAGCGCCTTGCGCACGGCCATCGCGAGCGCGTGCGACGGCTCCGGGGCCGGGACGATGCCCTCGGTGCGCGCGAACTGGACAGCGGCCGAGAAGCACTCGGTCTGCGGAACAGCGGTCGCGCTCATCAGGCCCAGCTCGTAGATGTGCGAGATGAGGGGCGCCATGCCGTGGTAGCGAAGGCCGCCTGCATGGATCGGGTCGGGGATGAAGTCATGGCCCAGCGTGTGCATCTTCATGAGCGGGGTCATGCCGGCGGTGTCGCCGAAGTCGTACGCGTA
>CAYFLP010000224.1:0-3666 GCA_964344045.1 uncultured Bifidobacteriaceae bacterium | reverse complement strand
CGTCGATGTCGAACGCAACCTCGATCTGCGGGAGTCGGCGCGGGGCCGAGCAGCACGCTGAGGAAGACAAGCAGCGTCGCGAGGAGGTCGAGGTCCGCAACAGCGCGGAGGCCTTGGTCTACCAGACCGAGAAGTTCCTTGCCGACAACGCCGACAAGATCCCGGCAGATGCCAAGGCCAATGTCGACGGCCCGCTCGACGAGCTCAAGAAGGCCATCGACGCCAACGACATCCCGGGCATGCGCACGGCGACCGACAAGGTCGCGCAGGCGAGCCAGACCCTCGGTGCGGCCATGTACACCATGGCCCAGGAGGCAGGCGGCTCGCAGGCTGCGGCCGACGAGGCGGCCGACACGTCCGAGGACGATGTCATCGACGCCGAGATCGTTGACGAGGGCGAGTCGAAGTAATGACCGAGCAGGAGTTCGACGAGCAGCACGTCCGCATCACGGACAAGCGCCGCGTCGACCCCGAGACCTTCGAGGTTCGTCAGCAGGAGTCCGCTCCTGCTGACGAACTCGAGGTCGAGCTCGCGGACGTCGACGCAAAGGTGGCCGAGCTCACTGCGGACCTGCAGCGAGTGCACGCCGAGTACGCCAACTACCGCAAGCGAGTCGAGCGCGACCGAGAGTCCATCCGGCTGATGGCGATCGGCGCGACGCTCGGCGAGCTGCTCTCCGTCCTCGACGACGTCGAGCGAGCCCGCCAGCACGGCGAGCTCGACGGCGCCTTCAAGACGGTGGGCGAGTCGCTGGAGGCGACGACCGCGAAGCTGGGCCTGGAGAGGTTCGGCACGGCGGGCGAGGCCTTCGATCCCAATATCCATGAGGCATTGACGTCCGAGGCTTCGGACGAAGTGTCCGAGCCGACCGTGGTAGCCGTGTACCAGCCTGGCTACCGATACGCCGACCGCGTCCTGCGGCCGGCCCGCGTAGCAGTAGCAGGAACGGATTGACAAGCACGTGAACAAGGACTGGCTTGAGAAGGATTTCTATGCCGTCCTCGGCGTCTCCAAGGACGCGACCGCTGACGAGATCAAGAAGAAGTACCGCAAGCTTGCGCGCGAACTTCACCCGGACAAGAACCCGGGCGACAAGGCTGCGGAGTCGCGGTTCAAGGAGGTCTCCGAGGCGTACGACGTTCTTTCCGATGATGCCAAGCGCAAGGAGTACGACGAGGCACGCTCGCTCTTCGCCTCCGGTGCCTACAGCCCAGGCGGGTTTGGCGGCTTCGGTGGCGGGGGCGGCGGCTTCGGCGGCGGCCAGTACGGCGGAGGCCAGTACTACGACACGTCCAACATCAACATGGAGGACTTGTTCGGCGGCGACTCCGGCGGCTTCGGCGACTTCCTCGGCGGAATGTTCAATCGCGGCGGCGGTCGGGCGCAGGGTGCATCGCGCGCCCCGCGCGCACGCCGGGGGCAGGATCTCGAGAGCGCGCTGACGCTCTCGTTCGACGATGCGCTCGACGGCGTGACCGTTCCGTTGCGCCTGAGCACGGATGCGCCGTGCGCACCCTGCCGCGGAACCGGTGCCCGCGAGGGCAGCACGCCGCGCGTGTGCCCCACGTGCGATGGCACCGGGCAGACCCAGCGCAATGCGGGCGGGTTCGCCTTCGCCGATCCGTGCGTGACCTGCAAGGGTCGCGGGCTCTTCGTCGACGATCCCTGCCCGACCTGCCGGGGCACTGGCCATGGCATGTCGAGCAAGACCGTGCAGGTGCGCATCCCGCCGGGCGTCAACGACGGTGCGCGCATCAAGATCAAGGGCAAGGGCGGCAAGGGCGACAACGGCGGCCCCGCCGGCGACCTGTTCGTCGACGTCAAGGTCAGCCCGCATGCCCTGTTCGGCCGCAAGGGCGACAACGTCACCATGACCGTTCCGGTGTCGTTCACCGAGGCCGCCCTGGGCGGCGAGATCTCGGTGCCGACCCCGCGTGGCGGCTCGGTGACGGTGAAGGTGCCGGCCGGCACGAGCAGCGGGCGAACGCTGCGCGTGCGCGGCAAGGGCGTCCAGCGCTCGGAGAAGTCCGGCGACCTGCTGGTGACCCTCGAAGTCGCCGTGCCCCAGAAGCTCAGCGGCGAGGAGCGCGAGGCGCTGGAGCGCTATGCCGAGCTGACCGCCGAGCACGACCCCCGCAAGGACCTCCATGCCATGGCAACCGGAAGGAGTTCGGCATGAGCATGAATGCCGAGCGAACCGGCTTCTCCATAGCTGATGACGCGCCGGTGTACGCGATCTCCGTCGCTGCGCAGATCGCGGGGCTGCATCCGCAGACCTTGCGCCAGTACGACCGACTCGGCCTGGTGCGGCCCACCCGCGTGGGCGGCCGCAACCGGCTGTACTCGGCCAATGACATCGCACGACTGCGCGAGATCGCTGCGCTCTCCGGTGAGGGGCTGTCCCTCGAGGGCATCCGTCGCGTGCTCGAGCTCCAGGAGGAAGTGCGCATGCTGCGCGCCCGCCTCGACGACTACCGCCGTGACCAGGCTTCCACCGCACTCGTCGTGTGGCGGCCGAAGAAGAACTAGAACGCGTCGCCCGGCGACGAAAGGAAGAACGAAAGCATGGACATCCAATTCACCACCAAGGCCCAGGAGGCACTGGGCGCATCCGTGCGGCTCGCTGCCGCCAATGGCAACTCGCAGGTCGAGCCACTGCACCTCCTCGACTCGCTCCTGCAGCAGGGCGAGGGCATCGCGACCGCATTGCTGGCGGCCGTCGGCGCGGACGTGCCGGCGCTCACCTCGTCGGTTCGGGCCGCCGTGTCGGCCCTGCCGTCCGCGTCGGGATCCAGCGTTGCCGCACCGAGCCTGAACCAGGCGTCCTACAAGGTGCTGAACACCGCACAGGAGCTCGCCAAGGAGCGCGGCGACGAGTACGTGAGCACAGAGCACCTGCTCATCGCCCTCGCGAAGGATGGCGGTCCTGGCGTCAGCGATCGACTGGCGCAGCAGGGCGCGACCCCGGCCGCTCTCATCGATGCGCTGCAGCAGGTGCGCGGCAGTTCGCGCGTCACCTCGCAGGATCCCGAGCAGACCTTCCAGGCGCTCGAGAAGTACGGCGTAGATCTCACCGCACGCGCTCGCGAGGGCAAGATCGACCCGGTCATCGGCCGTGACGAAGAGGTCCGCCGCACCATCCAGGTGCTGTCGCGGCGCACCAAGAACAACCCCGTCCTCATCGGCGAGCCGGGCGTGGGCAAGACCGCCGTTGTCGAGGGCCTCGCACGCCGCATCGTCGAAGGCGACGTCCCCCTGTCGTTGCAGGGCAAGACCTTGATCGCACTCGACCTGGGCGCGATGGTCGCCGGGGCGAAGTACCGTGGCGAGTTCGAGGAGCGCCTGAAGGCCGTCCTCGACGAGATCAAGGGCAGCGACGGCCAGATCATCACCTTCATCGACGAGCTGCACACCGTCGTCGGCGCGGGTGCCGGCGGCGACTCGGCCATGGACGCGGGCAACATGCTCAAGCCCATGCTCGCGCGCGGCGAGCTGCGCATGATCGGTGCGACCACTCTCGACGAGTACCGCGAGTACATCGAGAAGGATGCGGCCCTCGAGCGCCGCTTCCAGCAGGTATTCGTCAACCAGCCGTCCGTTGATTTTTCCGGCTAGCGCAGCCTTGGCCAAGCCAGCACCAATAGAGGTTGCCACGTCCATCACCG
>CAYFLP010000223.1:0-3689 GCA_964344045.1 uncultured Bifidobacteriaceae bacterium | reverse complement strand
TCTCGCCCGTCAGCCGTTCGTAGGCCTCGACGTACTTCGCACGGGTCTGCTCGACGACCTCGTCGGGAAGCGCGGGCGGTGGCTCGTGCGACGTGCGATCCCAGCCCGATGCCGGCGACGTCAGCCAGTCGCGCACGAACTGCTTGTCGAAGCTGGGCTGCGGGCCGCCGGGCTTCCAGGTGGCCAGGTCCCAGTAGCGCGAGGAGTCCGGGGTGAGCACCTCGTCGGCCAGCACGATCTTGCCGGCGTTCTTGCCCGACGTGGCGAACCCGAACTCGAACTTGGTATCGGCGAGCAGCAGGCCGCGCGTGCGCGCGATCTCCAGGGCGCGGATGTAGATGTCGAGGGTCAGCCGCTTGAGCTCCTGTGCCTCTTCCTGGCCGATGAGCACGATCACCTCGTCGTAGGTGACGTTCTCGTCGTGGTCGCCGATCGCCGCCTTGGTCGCGGGCGTGAAGATGGGCTTGGGCAGCTCGGAACCGTCGACGAGGCCGGGCGGCAGGCCGTTGCCGCAGATGCGCCCGGTCGCCCTGTAGTCGGACAGCCCAGAACCGGTCAGGTAGCCGCGGGCCACGCACTCGACCGGCAGCATGTCGAGCTCCTCGCAGATCATCGCGCGGCCGCGCACGCCCGCAGGGATCTTGCCGCTGGCCAGGTGATTGGGCACGACACCCTGCAGCTTGTCGAACCACCACTGCGACAAGGCGGTGAGGATGCGTCCCTTGTCGGGGATGGTGGTCGGCAGCACCCAGTCGTAGGCCGAGATGCGGTCGGACGCCACGAAGAGCAACTTGCCGTCGGGCGTGCGGTACAGGTCGCGGACCTTGCCCGAGTAGACGTGCTGGTACCCGTCGGGCAGGTCGTAGTCGGTCGGCTCGATGGTGGTGCTCGCCATCAGAGGATGTCTCCCGGTGAGTAGGACGCTGCGTCGGGCAGCCGGCTGGTGATGGCCTCGACCTTGCCCGCGACTGCCCGCACCTGGCTGGCGGCCGCGCCGGTGAACGACAGTGGCTCCGCGACGAGAGCGGCCAGGTCTGCCTCGGTGAGCCCCAGTCGCGAGTCGGCGGCCAGGCGCGCCATCAGGTCGTTGTCGGCCTGGCCCGACTCGCGCATGGCGAGCGCCACGGCCACCGCGTGCTCCTTGATGGCCTCATGGGCGGTCTCACGCCCGACCCCGGCGCGCACGGAAGCCATCAGGACCTTCGTGGTCGACAGGAAGGGCAGGTAGCGCTCGAGCTCGCGGTCGATGACAGCGGGGAATGCGCCGAAGTCGTCCAGCACCGTCAGGAAGGTCTCGAACATGCCGTCGATGGAGAAGAACGCATCGGGCAGGGCTACGCGCCGGACGACCGAGCAGTAGACGTCGCCCTCGTTCCACTGCTGCCCCGAGAGATCGCCCACCATCGTCACGTAACCCCGCAGGAGCACGGCAAAGCCGTTGACGCGCTCGCACGATCGGGTGTTCATCTTGTGCGGCATCGCGGACGAGCCGACCTGGCCCGGGCGGAAGCCCTCGGTGACGAGGTCGTGCCCGGCCATGAGCCGGATCGTCGTGGCCAGGCTGCTCGGGCCGGCCGACACCTGCGCGAGCGCGGAAACGACATCGAAGTCGAGTGAGCGCGGGTACACCTGGCCGACGCTGTCGAGCACGTTCGCGAACCCGAGGTGGCCGGCCACTGCCTGCTCGAGCTCGCCGAGCCTGGCCTCGTCGCCGCCCATCAGGTCGAGCATGTCCTGCGCGGTGCCGACCGGGCCCTTGATGCCGCGCAGTGGGTAGCGAGCGAGCAGGTCCTCGACCCGGGCGAATGCGACGAGCAGCTCGTCGGCCGCGGTCGCGAAGCGCTTGCCCAGGGTGGTGGTCTGCGCGGCGACATTGTGCGAACGGCCGGTGAGCGCAGTGTCGGAGTACGCGACTGCGAGCGCGGCCATGCGTGCGAGCGCGGCAACCGACTTGTCCCGGACCAGCAGGAGGGAATCGCGGATCTGCAGCTGCTCGACATTCTCGGTGAGGTCGCGCGAGGTCATGCCCAAGTGCACGTACTCGTGGCCCGCGAGGTCGTTGAACTCCTCGATGCGCGCCTTGACGTCGTGCTTGGTGACGCGCTCGCGCGCGGCGATCGAGTCGAGGTCAACCTGGTCGATGACGCGGTCGTAGTCCGCGAGCGCCTCGACGGGGATATCGAGCCCGAGGTCGACCTGGGCCCGCGCGACCGCGAGCCAGAGCCGGCGCTCCTGGACGATCTTGGCCTCGGGCGACCAGATGCCGCGCATGGCGGCCGATGCATAGCGCGAGGCGAGGACGTTCGGGATCTCGGCGGAGGTCACGGACGAATCCTCCCATGCATGCCCGCTGGCCCCTACGGCGCTAGTGCCAGCCCCGCATCAGGACGAACTGGCCTTCAGGGCGATGTCGCGCCGGTGGTGCGAGCCCTCGAGGCTGATCAGGTCGACGGCCGCGTAGGCACGCGTGCGCGCCTCGGCAAGGCTGGCACCCATAGCGGTGACGGAGAGCACGCGGCCTCCCGAGGAGGCAATGCCGTCGTCGCTGACCTGCGTGCCGGCATGCAGCACGTCGACCCCGGCGAGCTCGCCTGCCTCGGCGAGGCCGCCGATGGGATCGCCCGTGCGGGGTGCGTCCGGGTAGCCCGCCGAGGCGATGACGACCGTGACCGCCGAGCCCGCATGCCAGCGAAGCGGCTCGAGGTCGTCCAGGTGGCCCGTGGCCGCGGCATGCAGCAATCGGCCCAGAGGCGACTCCAGCCGGGCGAGCACCACCTGCGTCTCGGGGTCGCCGAAGCGCGCATTGAACTCGATGACGCGCACGCCCCGCGAGGTCAGCGCGAGCCCTGCATAGAGCAAGCCCACGAACGCAGTGCCGCGGCGGCGCATCGCGTCGACCATGGGCTGGAGCACGCGCTCCGTCACCTCGGCGACCATGCCTTCGGGGGCCCACGGAAGCGGCGAGTAGGCCCCCATCCCACCGGTGTTCGGGCCCTCGTCGTTGTCGCGCACGCGCTTGAAGTCCTGTGCTGGCTGCAGCGGGATGATGGTCGTGCCGTCGGTGATGCCGAACAGCGAGACCTCGGGCCCGTCGAGGTACTCCTCGATCACTACCTGCGCATCGCCACCGCGGGCCAGGCACGCCGCAGCGTGCTCGATTGCCAGATCGCGATCGTCGGTGACCACGACGCCCTTGCCGGCCGCCAGGCCGTCGTCCTTCACCACGTACGGGGCACCGAACTGGTCCAGGGCCGTGGCGACCTCATCGACCGTGGTGCACACGCGCGCCATCGCGGTGGGCACGCCCGCCTCGGCCATCACCTGCTTGGCGAATGCCTTGCTGCCCTCGAGCTGTGCCGCGGCGGCCGAGGGGCCGAAGCACGCAATGCCGGCGGCACGCACGGCATCGGCGGCACCGGCCACGAGCGGGACCTCGGGCCCGATGACCACCAGGTCCGCAGCCTCGGCAACGGCGAGCGCCGCGATCGCCTCCGGGTCGCCTACTGGCACGGGCACGGTGCGCACCTGGGCCGCGATGCCCGCGTTGCCCGGCGCGCACACGACCTCGGAGACCGAGTCATCGCGCAGCAGGGCAGTGACGAGGGCATGCTCACGGGCACCGGAGCCGATGACGAGGACGCGCATGGCTCCAGCCTAGGATCGCGGCCTCACAAGGCCGTTGCCAGGCT